>JAFDET010000115.1 GCA_019310195.1 Deltaproteobacteria bacterium | reverse complement strand
TGCGAAGCGCTCCAGGGCCGCACGCACCTGCGTCGCCCGCAGCGCCAGGCCCTCCCGGCTCGCCTGGGCCATCTTCTGCTGCTGAATCGCGTCGATGCGCGAGATGCGCCCGATAGGCTCGTCCAGGTCCACCGGCTTCACCGCCTCCCGGGAGTCGTCCAGCGCGCGCGCGAGCTCCTCGCGCAGGACGAGAAGCTCGCGATGCAGCTCCTCCGCTTCGGCCGCAGCAAGATCCGGCGCGAGCTCGCGTGACATCGTCGAGGCCCCCCGCTTCGCAGGTCGAGTATGCGGCGCTCGGAGGCTTGTCGCTCGGGCGGTGTGATCCGAGTTCCATCGTCGCCACCGCCGAATTTCGCTACAAACAAGTCTGTGATGTGTTCCATCCCGCGTACGTCCGTTGTCTTCGCTGCGCTCCTCCTCGCATGCCTGGTCACGACCGCCAGCCATGCTGGCTCTCCGGCGCCGGAGAGTTGGCCGACCCCCGCGATGACCGCCAGCGAATGGAAGATCGTCGGCACGGTCATCGAGAAGTTCGACGCGGGCCGCTACACCTACGTCAAGCTCGACACCGGCGAAGGGCCGGTCTGGGCGGCGGGGCCTCGCGTCGAAGTAGCAGCAGGGGACACCGTTTCCATTCCGGACGGCCTGCAGATGACCGATTTCTTCAGCGAGAGCCTCGATCGCCGCTTCGACCGGATCCATCTGGTCGCCTCCATGAAGGTAGAGCCTGCGAATCCTTCCGCTCACGCTGCCAAACCAACGCCTGCGGCCTCCGAGAGCAAAGCCGTGGGGGACGTCTCGGGCATCGAGCGGGCCGCGGGAGGCAAGACGCTCCGTGAGATCTTCGAAGGGAAGGACGGCCTCGCCGGCGAGACGGTCACGCTGCGGGGCAAGGTCGTGAAGTCTCTGCGCGGGATCCTGGGCAAGAACTGGATCCATCTCCAGGACGGCACCGAGGGCCCGGGCGGTGTCTACGATCTCGTGGTCACCACGCAGGGAACAGCCGAGGTCGGCGACCTCGTCCTGGTGACGGGCACCGTCGCCGTCGACCGGGACCTGGGCTACGGCTACAAGTACGAGGTCCTGATCGAGGACGCCCGCGTCACCGTGGAGTGACACGAGCCGGAAGCGTACGATCGAAAGGGGCCGCGCGCGGCTACGGGGCCCGCTCCGCAGTCCTGGAGTCGGCGCCGAACGCGGCGCAGGGGCGGCCTACTCGTCGTCGTCCTCGTCCTCGTCGTCGTCCACGTCCTCGCCAGCGGCCTTCCGCTCCGCTCGAGGTACTTGCCCTTGACGTCCTCGGGAATCGCGTGGGCGATCTCCTCCTTGCGCTCCTCGTAGTCGAAGCCCTTCTCGGCATCCCAGGTGGGCGACTCGTCGTTGTGGCAGCCGGTGCAGATCTTCTCGTCCTCGCCCGGCTCCCACATCCCGGCGGCCAGCGACTTGTCGTGGTCCGACATGACCTTCTTCTTGCGGTACAGGCTGCCGGGCCCATGGCACGACTCGCACTGGACCCCGTCCGTGTTCTTGAGCTTCTTCCCCTTGCTGAAGCGCGCGGCATCCTCGCCGTAGCCCGTCACGTGGCACTTCAGGCACTCCGGAGCCTCGTGGGGGGCACCGGCGATTCCCTGTTCCTTGGCCACCTTGAGCGCGTCCTCGCTCTTCAGCTTCTCGAAGGCCTCGGAATGGGCACCCTTTTCCCATTCTCCATACTGGTTGCCGATCAGCTCCTTCTTGTGGCACGTCCGGCACTTCTTGGCCCCCACGAACAGGGGCTCCTTGTCCGCCGCGCCCGCCTGGCCAGCCTGGCCAGCCGTCAGTGTGAACGCAACCACCATGAGAATCCGGATCGAAGCTTTCATGCCATCCCCCATCGAACGGTGAAACACCTGTTTCGGGTGCGCAGGGATTGATTACCATTCCGCCGCCCTGTTCGCACCCGGCCCGGCGACCGCTCGCGACTGCAAGTCAGGTTCGCAGGCGACGGCTCGCGAGGCGTTTGGCCACAGTCCGGCTAAGGCTTTTGGCCCAGCCGCGAGTGGGGCGCTGGAGGAGAGAGCCATCCCGAACCCGTCCACAGCGAATCGCAGCTCGCCCCTCGATCGCGCAGGCTCCGCGGCGGAAGCGGGACCGGAGCGCCTCGAGGCGCGGGAGCTGGCCTGCGTTCGGGGCGATCGGCAGCTGTTCGCCGATGTCAGCTTCAGCGTCGCGGCGGGTGAGCTGCTCCACGTCAGCGGGCCCAACGGATGCGGCAAGACGACCCTGCTGCGCATGAGCTGTGGCCTGGTGCTCCCGGTGAAGGGCGAGGTCCGTTGGGCGGGCGAGCCCATCCGGACCCTGGGCGAGGAGTACCTTCGGCGCGTGACTCACCTCGGACACGCCAACGCGATCAAAGACGGCCTGAGCTGCACGGAGAACCTGCAGATCTCCACCACCCTCTCGGGAGTCCACGCCGATCCGGAGCGGCTGGCGCAGGCTCTGGAGAAGGTGGGCCTCGGGCGGGTCGGGGAAATTCCCACGAAGGTGCTCTCCCAGGGCCAGAAGCGGCGCCTCGCGCTGGCTCGGCTGTTGCTGGCCGACACCGATCTGTGGATCCTGGATGAGCCCTTCACGGCCCTCGACACCGCGGCGGTGGCCACCATCCGGTCCACGATCGAGCAGCACCTGGCTCGGGGCGGAATGGTGATGCTCACCACCCACCAGGAGGTGCCCATCGAGGCCCGCGTCCGCAAGCAGCTGGAGCTGCAGCCGTGAACGGCGCGGGCGTGATGGAGGCGGTCGGCTGCGTGCTGCGTCGGGATCTGATGCTCGTGCTGCGCCAGCGCTCCGACCTGTTCACGACCCTGTTCTTCTTCATCCTCGTGGTCAGCCTGTTCCCGCTCGGGGTCGGGCCCGACATGGAGATCCTGCGGGTGCTGGGCCCCGGCGTGCTCTGGGTGGCGGCCCTGCTCGCCTCCATGCTGGCCCTGGGGCGTCTTTTCGCCAGCGACTACGCCGATGGAACCCTGGAGCAGATGCTCGTGGCCCCGCAGCCCCTGCCCCTGCTGGTGGCGGGGAAGGTCCTGGCCCACTGGCTGAGCACCGGAGCGCCCCTGGTGCTGGTGGCGCCGGTCCTGGCGGTCCAGTTCGACATGCCCGGCGAGGGCTTCTGGGTGCTGGTCGTCTCGCTGCTGCTGGGCACCCCCGTGCTGAGCCTGCTCGGAGCCATCGGCGCCGCGCTCACGCTGGGGGTGCGGGGAGGGGGCGTCCTGGTCTCCCTGCTGGTGCTGCCCCTCTACGTACCCGTGCTGATCTTCGGCGCGGGGGCCGTAGAAGCTACCCTCTCGGGCCTGGGATCCGAGGGGCACCTTTCGCTGCTGGCCGCCTTCCTGGTTCTGACGCTGTGCTTCACGCCATGGGCCACGGCGACGGCCCTGCGGATTTCCCTGGATTGACACCGAGGACGATCGAATGAGTTCCAATCGCTTCCGCTGGTCCGCATACGCAGCTCCCGCCAACTTCTACTCCCTGACGGGGAAGCTGATCCCATGGTTCGCCGTACCGGCCGCGCTGCTGCTTCTGGTGGGGCTGTACCTGGGCTTCTTCATGGCGCCCACCGACTACCGCCAAGGAGAGGCCTACCGGATCATCTTCATCCACGTGCCCACCGCCTGGATGGCGATGTGGCTCTACGTGTGCATGGCCGTATACGCGGCCGTGGGCCTGATCTTCAACACCCGGCTGTCCTCCATGATGGCGGCCGCCTTGGCGCCGACCGGCGCCCTCTTCACGTTCCTGGCGTTGTGGACCGGGTCCTTGTGGGGGAAGCCCATGTGGGGCACCTGGTGGGTGTGGGATGCCCGCTTGACCTCGACGCTGGTGCTGCTGTTCCTCTACGTCGGCGCGATGGCCCTGCGGGCCTCCATCGACGACCCCCGGCGTGCCGATCGCGCGACCGGGCTGCTGGCCCTGGTCGGGGTCATCAACGTGCCGATCATCTACTTCTCCGTGAACTGGTGGAACACGCTCCACCAGGGAGCCTCGCTCACTCCGAAGGGATCGAGCATGGCAACGTCCATGCTGATGGCCATGCTGGTGATGACCCTGGCCTTCTGGCTGTACAGCTTCGTACCGGTCTTCGTGCGGGTCCGCTGCATCATCCTGGAGCGTGAGCGGCACACCGACTGGGTCCGCACCCTGGCAGGGGAAGCGCGATGAGTTGGAGCGAGTTCTGGAGCGCGGGAGGGTACGCCACCTACCTGTGGGCCTCCTACGGTCTGACGGCGCTGCTGCTGGCGATCGAAGCCGTGATGCTGGTGAGGCGGAGCCGCGCGGTGCACCGGCGACTCCACGAGATGCAAGCGATGGAGGGCGACTGAGTCATGACGCGCCGACAGAAGAGATTCTCGTTCATCGTCGGGGGACTGGTCGCACTGGGCATCGCCGCCGCCCTCGTCCTCAACGCCTTCGAGAGCAACCTGGTCTTCTTCTTCAGCCCCACCGACGTGGCGGCCGGCAACGTGCCCGAACACTCGGTCTTCCGCGTCGGCGGGCTCGTGGAACGCAATAGCATGACCCGGGAGGAGGATGGCCTCACCGTGCACTTCATGGTGACGGACCTGAGCCAGCGCCTCGAGATTCAGTACACGGGGATCCTCCCCGACATGTTCGCCGAAGGACAGGGCGTGGTGGTCCAGGGACGCATGGGAGAGGGGGGAACCTTCGTCGCCAGCAGCGTCCTGGCAAAGCACGACGAGACGTACATGCCCCCGGAGGTGGCCGACGCCCTGGCGAAGGGCGCAAAGATCGGGCCACACGAATCGCTGGTGGTGGACTGAAGGAGGATGGCTGCATGATCGTCGAGATCGGACACCTGGCCCTGGTCATCGCACTGTGCCTGGCGGTCGTGCAGGGCGTGGTCCCGATCGCCGGGGCCGCGCGGCGGGATGCGGCGTGGGTCGCGGTGGGCCGTTCCGTGGCCCGGGGCCAGTTCGGCTTCGTCGTGCTGGCCTACGCCTGCTTGACCTACGCCTTCGTCGTCAACGACTTCTCCGTGCTCTACGTGGCCCAGGGGTCCAACACCGCGCTGCCCATCCAGTACCGGATCGCCGCGGTCTGGGGAGGCCACGAAGGGTCCCTGCTCTTGTGGATCCTGATGCTGGGCGGCTGGACCACGGCGGTGACGTTCTTCAGCCGCCACCTGCCCGACGAGATGGCCGGGCGGGTCGTCGGTGTGATGGGCCTCGTCTCCGTGGGGTTCCTGCTGTTCACGCTCTTCACCTCGAACCCGTTCGAACGGATCCTTCCTGCACCCCTGGAGGGCCGCGACCTGAACCCCCTGCTCCAGGATCCCGGCCTGATCTTCCACCCACCCATGCTCTACATGGGGTACGTCGGCTTCTCGGTGGCGTTCGCCTTCGCCATCGCCGCTCTCCTGGGAGGCCGCCTGGATGCCACCTGGGCCCGCTGGTCCCGGCCTTGGACGACGGCCGCCTGGTCGCTGCTGACCCTCGGGATCGCCCTGGGCAGCTGGTGGGCCTACTACGAGCTGGGCTGGGGCGGCTGGTGGTTCTGGGATCCGGTGGAGAACGCCTCCTTCATGCCCTGGCTGGTGGGTACGGCGCTGATCCATTCGCTCGCCGCCACGGAGAAGCGCGGCACGGCCAAGAACTGGACCGTGCTGCTGGCGATTTTCACCTTCTCCCTGAGCCTGCTGGGCACCTTCCTCGTGCGCTCGGGCGTGCTGACCAGCGTCCACGCCTTCGCCACCGATCCGGCGCGTGGCGTCTTCATCCTCGCCTTCCTGGTGGTGGTCGTGGGCGGCTCGCTGCTGCTCTACGCCTGGCGGGCGCCCAAGGTCGGGCTCGGCGGGCGCTTCGACTGGAGCTCTCGGGAGTCGCTGCTGCTCACCAACAACGTGCTGCTGATCGTGGCGGCGGGAACCGTGCTCCTGGGCACCCTGTATCCGCTGCTCCTGGACGCGCTGGGGATGGGAAAGATCTCGGTCGGTCCGCCGTACTTCGACTCGGTATTCGTTCCGCTGATGGTCCCGGTGGCGTTCCTCATGGCGGTGGGCCCCTTCGCGCGCTGGAAGAAGGCCCGGCTCCCGGAGCTGGCCGTGCGCCTGCGCTGGGCCCTGGCCGCGGGCGTGGCCACGTCGGTGCTCCTGCCCCTGGCCTTGGGCCGCTGGTCGCCGCTCATCGCGCTGGGGATCTTGCTGGCGACCTGGATCATCTTCGCCAGCGTCCAGAACCTGGTGGCGCGGGTCCGGAGCACGCGCGGTGGGCTCCGCGGGCTGCCCCGCAGCTTCGTGGGGATGCACCTGGCCCACGTGGGCATCGCCATCTTCATCGTCGGGGTCACTCTGGTGCGCGCCTACGAGGAGGAGACCGACGTCCGCATGGAGGTCGGAAGCACCGTCACGGTGGGTGGCTTCACGTTCCGCTTCGACGGCGTCACCGAGCAGCCGGGACCGAACTACGTATCCCAGGTCGGCAGCGTCGTGGTGCTGAAGGACGGCCGGGGAATCGTTCGGATGCGCCCCGAGAAGCGCGTGTACCGGGTCCGGACGATGCCCATGACCGAGGCCGCCATCCACAGCACCGTGCTGCGCGACCTCTACGTATCCCTGGGCGAGCCCCTCGAGGGCGGAGCCTGGAGCGTGCGGGTCTACTACAAGCCGTTCGTGAGCTGGATCTGGGGCGGCTGCCTGGCGATGGCGTTCGGCGGGGGGCTCTGCCTCAGCGACCGGCGCTACCGGCTGGCCCTCGGCGGGCGGGTGCGGAGCAAGCCGCCCGTGGCGATTCCGGGTGCCGCGCACCAGAGTGGCCCCTGATGGC
Organism: Deltaproteobacteria bacterium; assembly: GCA_019310195.1. Lineage (GTDB taxonomy): Bacteria > Myxococcota_A > UBA9160 > UBA9160 > JAFDET01 > JAFDET01. The sequence continues at coordinate 4,065 of JAFDET010000115.1, read as the reverse complement.
CCGCCGGCTCCTACCCCTGGCGGTGTTCCTGCTGCTGGTCATCTTTCTGGCGGCGGGCCTGCGACTGAACCCAAGCGAGGTGCCTTCTCCGCTGGTGGACGGGCCGGCGCCTCCCTTCAGCTTGCCCACGCTCGGAGACCCCGAGCGCCTGGTCAGCCAGCAGGACATGCTCGGCCAGGTCTGGCTGCTCAATGTGTGGGCCTCCTGGTGCATCTCCTGCCGCGAGGAGCACCCGCTGCTGGTGAAGCTGGCCGCGCGAGGAGAGCTGCCGATCTACGGGCTGGACTACAAGGACACAGAAGCGGACGCCCAGGCCTGGCTCAGGCGCCACGGCGATCCCTACGTGCTGTCCGTGGTGGATCGGGACGGCCGGACCGGCATCGACTACGGCGTCTATGGCGTTCCCGAGAGCTACCTGATCGACGCGGAGGGTGTCATCCGGTACAAGCAGATCGGCCCGCTCACCTCCCAGGTGATCGAGGAGACCCTCCTGCCGATGGCGCGAGAACTCCAGCCGTGATCCGCATCCTGGCGCTCGTCGCACTCGTGTCCGTCGCTCCCAGCGGAGCCGCATGGGCGAAGGAAGCCGTGCCGATGGCCGAGGACCCGGCGCTGGAGGAGCGCCTCTTCGCTCTTTCCGTGGAGCTGCGCTGCCTGGTCTGTCAGAACCAGACGCTGGCCGAGTCGGACGCGGAGCTGGCACAGGATCTGCGGCGCGAGATTCGCGACATGATGAAGCGAGGCATGGACGATGCCGAGATCATCGACTTCCTCGTCCAACGCTATGGCGACTTCGTGCTCTACCGGCCGCCCTTCAAGGCCACGACGGCCTTGCTGTGGTTCGGCCCGCTGATCCTGATTGCGATCGCCGCCGTCCTGTGGATCGTCACCGTTCGCCGGCGCCGAAGCCACCAGGAGGCTGCACCCTTGTCGGCGGAGGAAGCGCAGCGCCTGAACGAGCTGCTGGAATGAGTCCCTTTCTCGGCGGCGGACTCTGGGGAGCTCGGGCATGACGACCTTCTGGATCGTGGCCGCGATCCTGTTCCTTGCGGCCGGCGCCAGCGTCGTGCTTCCCCTGCTGCGAAGGGCAGCGCCGGCCGCGGCGCCGGCTTCCGAGTACAGCAACCTGTCCCTCCTGGCCGACCAGCTCACAGAGCTCGAGGCGGACGTCGCGAGCGGAACCCTGGGCACCGAGGAGCTTGCCGAGGGGCGGCTGGAGCTGGAGCGGCGGCTCCTGGAGGAGGCGGAGGCCGCGGGGGAAAGCGAGTCTCCCCGCATCGGGACAGGCCGACCGGCGTTCGTCCTGCTGGCCGTGCTCGCCATTCCCGCCGCTGCTTCGCTGCTCTACTTCCAGCTCGGACGCTTCGACACTCTCGTGGCGACGCCCCCCGCGCACAGGAGCGGGGCGGCCGGGGTGACGGACGTCCACTCGCTGGAGCAGGCAATCCAAAGCCTGTCGAAGCGCCTCGAGTCGAATCCCGACGACGCACAGGGCTGGCTGATCCTGGCGCGGTCCTACACGTTCCTCCGAGACTTCCCCAAGGCCGTCGCGGCCTGGGAGCGCGCGCACGCCCTCGTGGGAGATGACCCCGACGTGTTGACCTCCTGGTGCGACACCCTGGTCATGGCCAACGGCGGGCGCTTCGAGCCGCGATCCCTACGCTTGATCGAGCGCGCGCTGGTGGTCGACCCCAACCACAACAAGGCCCTGTGGCTCGCGGGAACGGCAGCCTACGAGTCCGGCGACTACCCGAAGGCCCTCGAGTTCTGGGAGCGCCTGGCCGCGCTCGCTCCCCAGGGCTCCGAGCTGGCGCAGAAGATGGCCTCCAACATCGTCGAGACCCGCCTCCTGATCGGCCAGAAGACGCCGGATCGCTGACCCCAGGTGGGCGGCTGGGCGAGCGCTCGCCAGCGCGCGTACCTCTGACCGCTTCCCCCGGACACGAGCTGCGCGGGCAGGAGCTTGACCTGGGAAGTGGGTTGCGCGCGCGACGCTTCAAACCGAGGCCTCGCTGCCCAACGCAGCGTAGACCGCCGCGAGCAGCGCCCGGGTGCGTGGCAAATCGCCCCACTGAATGGCACGGCATCAGGTCTGCGCGAACGGCCTGCATCCGCTGTCGGGCGGCCTGCTATCATCCTCGCGCCCTATGGAGCGCGAGGACCTTTGCCCCGCGCCCCGCACGCGTGCGCCGATTCCACGGAGACCAGCGGGCTGGAGAGCGGGGGGAGCGAACTCGGTGATGAGCCTTCGCGACCGGTTGCCTGCCAGAGCAGAAATCCAGGAGTTCGTGGTCCTGCACGCGCTCGGGATCTCGATCACCGTGGCGACCCTGGTGTTCGACTTCTTCGTTCCACTTCACGTGGCCGCCGCGGTTCCCTACGCACTCCTCGTGCTGCTCAGCCTGCGCGATCCGGGGCCCCGCCTCACCTGGTTCGCGGCGATCTCGGCGACCCTTCTGACGGTTCTCGGGTACTGGTTCAACCCGGATGGAGCGGCGATCGAAGAGGTGCTGACGAACCGTCTGCTCGCGCTCGTCGTGATCTGGATGACGGCCTATCTCGTGTTCGAGCAGAAGCGCCGCTCGCTCGAGTTCGAGTACGAGCGCGCGGCGCGGGCGCAGTCGGAGAAGCTCGCGGGCCTGGGCGAGATGGCCGCGGGGGTCGCGCACGAGCTGGGCAACCCGCTCGCCGCGCTCCAGGGGCGCATCGAGCTGCTCGAAACGAAGCTCGGCTCGGAAGTCGTGGCAAGCGAGGACGTGGGGCGCTTCGTCGGGATCGCAGCCGAGCTGACGGAGCGCATGGTGCGCATCATTCGGGGAATGGGATCTCTCGCGCGCGACGCATCGTCCGACCCGTTCCAGAATGCGCAGATGGCGTACCTGATCCAGGACGTGCTCGCGTTCTCGCGCGAAAAGCTCAGGGGGCGCGACATCGAGATTCGCCTGAGTCCGGTGGACGAGGATCTCTGGGTCCCCTGCCGCGAGGCCCAGATCTACCAGGTCCTGATCAACCTGATCGGCAATGCCATCGACGCGGTGTCCGAGCTGCCCCAGAGATGGATCCAGCTCGACGTCAGCGCAACGGAATCGACCCTGAGCATCTCGGTGACCGACAGCGGGAAGGGCATTCCGAAGCCGATCCGCGGGCGGGTGATGGAGCCGTTCTTCACGACGAAGGATGTCGGCAAGGGCACCGGGCTCGGCCTCAGCATCTCCGAGTCGATCGTGGAGGCCCACTCGGGCACGCTCGAGATCGACGAAACCTGCCCGAATACGCGCTTCGTCGTGAGTCTGCCGAGGAACCAGAAGCTGACCTGGTAGCGCTTCTTCTTCCCGCTCTTCTCGCGCAGCACGCGCGCCACATCGGCGACCCCCTGTCCAGCAGCCCGATCCTGGGGTTCCCTCTGTGCCTCGCCGGGCCGCGGCCACTCGCGGCCCGGCGCCCCCAACCGCTGAGGAGCTCATGCGAACCCCGACCGCCCTCGTAGCCACCCTGTTCCTGGCCGGCTGTGCCGCGGGCGCCCCCGGCCTGACCGGCAGCCAGGTCGCGTCGCCCTACTTCGACATCTCCGTCCTGCAGAAGGGCCAGATCGTCCACCTGCCCACAGGGCGCTTGATGAGCCGCGACGAGCTCATGGGCCACCTCGAAGAGTTCCCGGTGGTGTACGTGGGGGAAACCCACGACAACATCTACGACCACGAGATCGAGCTCGACGTGCTGAAGCACCTCACCGAGACGTTCCCAGACGAGGTCGCCCTGGGGCTCGAGATGCTGCGGCGCCCCTTCCAGAAGGACGTCGACGCCTACCTGGCCGGAGAGATGGACGACCACACGTTCGTCCGCGAGGTGTGGTCGAAGAGCTGGGGGCCGACCTCGTGGCCCTACTACCGCGACCTTCTCCACTTCGCCCGAGAGCACGGCGTTCCCGTGTTCGCCCTCAACGCGGGCAAGGACCTCCAGACGGCCGTGCGCAACCACGAATTCGACGACCTTCCCCCCGAGTTCGCAGCGCGCCTTCCCGAAGACATGGACACCGCGGACCCCTACCACCGGGCCTTCGCCGAG
>JAFDET010000347.1 GCA_019310195.1 Deltaproteobacteria bacterium | reverse complement strand
ACAGCACGATATGGCGCACGCCGTGCTCGGTTTCGGTGCGCAGGCTCTCCATCAGCGCTTCTCCTTCGTCGGTCCCAGAGACACGGCGAGCTTGGCGTCGACGCTGCGCTTCAGGTGCGTGAGGACCGCGTCGCGGAAGGGACCCGCGTCGGCATCCCCGGCGCGGATGCGCCGAACCAGCTCTTCGCCGGCCTCGTTCACCTGACGCTGCAACGCGGCGGCATCGGACGGCGGCGACTCGCCCTGCCGCCCCAGCAGCTCCGCCAGCCCGCACCACTCCGCGCGCAGGTCGGCGTCGCCGTGTGCGATCTCGCGACCCACCATGGCGACCACGTTGGCAGCCACGCGAGCGTGGAGCCTGCAGGGCCCGTCCACGGCGCCGAGAAGCTCCTGGGCGTCGGGGCGATCGTTCACGCGGCCTCCTCCAGGATGCGCAGCAGCTCGGCCTCCGGCTCCGCCGTACGCCGACCCAGGGAGGCCAGCTCCACCGACGCAACGCGGCCGTCCAGGTAGACGCGACTCTGGCTGATCCACACCAAGGCGACCTTGAAGTTGGCGCAGGCCTCCCACCACGCCAGCGCCTCGGGGTCCACCGGGTCTCCGCCGGCCTTTTCGTAGGCCTCGACCAGGGCTTCCCGTGTGCCGATGCCACCCACCGGCTGGGCGCCCCCGAAGCGCCAGGTCTTCGTGCACAGCCAGCCCAGGTCCTCGACGGGATCGCCCAGGTGCGCCAGCTCCCAGTCCAGGATCGAACGCACGCCGTCGGGGCCGAAGATCACGTTGCCGATCCGGTAGTCGCCGTGCACCACGCCACGCCGGGAAGCCTCGGGCGCACGCTCCAGCAGCCAACGCTCGGCCAGGTCCAGCACCGGGTGGGGCTCCAGCGCCAGCAAGCGCACGCCCTCGCCGATGCGCCGCACCTCGTCCCGCGGCGAGCCGCCGCCCTGCTCCGACCCGAGACGTTCGAGTCCCGCCAGCTCCGGGCGCTCCGGATCCAGCGAGTGGATCCGCGCCAGGATGGAACCCAGCTGGCCGGTCATCACCCCGCGCGCATCCGCATAGGCGTCGTCCCGCAGCAGCCGGCGAGGGATGGTCTCGCCCTCGATGCGGTCCATGATGAAGAACGCCGAATCCAGCACGGCGGGATCGTCGCAGCTCCAATGGACGTGCGGCACCGGCACACCCGCCTCGCCGGCGGCGCGCAGCAGCGCCGCCTCCAGTCCGCGGTCGCTGGAATCGCCCACCCGTCCGGGCGGATCCCGACGCAGCACCAGCTCGCGGCGCTGCCCGTCCCAGGTGGCGTCCAGGGACCAGAGCTCCCGGGAGGCGCCTCCGGCCATGCGCCGCAGGTTCTCCACGCGCACCTCGGCGCCGACACAGTCCGCCGCGAAGGCGGCGATCCGCTCGGCCAGCTCTTCAGGCGCCGTCATCGTTCGGGACACTAGGACCGCACCAGCCCCGGATCGCGGCACAGGTCCTTGGAGAGGTTCTTGTGGTGCGCCTCGAGGGTGCCGCCCCCGATCTCCAGCAGCTTGGCGTCGCGCCACAGGCGCTCGACCACGTACTCGCCCATGTACCCGTAGCCGCCCAGCACCTGGATCGCGGCGTCGGCGGCGCGCTTGCCCATCTGGGCCGCGAAGAGCTTGGTGGCGTCGGCGTCCACCCGCTGGCCCACGGCGCCCAGGCGAATCCTCCGCGCAGTGTCGTAGACGAAGCTGCGTGCCGCCTTCCACTCGGCGAAGGTCTCGGCGATGTAACGCTGGATCTGGCCGTAGTCGCGGATCGGCCGGCCCACCTGCAGGCAGCGCTCGGCGATGCCAATCCCCATTGCGGCGATGGAGAGCCGCTCCACCTCCAGGTTGCGCATCATCTGGGTCGTGCCGTCGCCCAGCTCGCCCACCCGGTTCGCCTCGGGCACCCGCACGCCGTCGAAGACCAGCTCCGCCGTGAAGGACGCGCGCATGCCCAGCTTGTCGGTCCACTTCTGGCCCAGGCGGAAGCCGGCCATGCCCTTCTCCACCAGAAAGGTGCTGATCTCCCGCTCGCCGGTGGCTGCGTAGACCAGGAAGACGTCGCCGACGGTCTGCTGGTCGATGCCACCGTTGGTGATGAAGGTCTTGGTGCCGTCCAGGACCCACTCATCGCCGTCCCGCTTGGCCGTGGTGCGCAGGGAAAGGACGTCTGTGCCGACCTCCGGCTCGGTCATGCACAGGCCGCCGATCCACTCCCCGCTCACGGCCCGGGGCAGGATGCGCTGCTTCTGCTCTTCGCTGCCGTTCACCGACAGGTTGTGGGCGAAGAGGATCGCGTGGGCCATCAGGGAGAGCGTGAAGCCCGGATCCGAGCGCGACAGCCCCTCGCACACGATGACCGCCGCGGTGGCGTCGAGGCCGGCGCCGCCGTAGGCCTCGGGAATCGTCACGCCCAGCAGACCCAGCTCGCCGGCCTTGCGGAAGAGCGCGTGGTTGAAGCGCTCGTCTCGGTCGTGCTCCAGGGCCTGGGGCTCGACTTCGCCCTCGGCAAACTCGCGCACCGTCTGAGCCACGAGCGCGTGCTCGGGGGTCGGAGCGAAGATGTCCAGGTCGCGCCAGCTCTCGTCCACGGGGGGCTCCTTCGCGCTCACGGCGCGCCCAGGAAGTCGAGGATCTCGGGGTTCACCAGGTCCGGCCGCTCCAGCTGCAGGAAGTGACCGGCGCCCTCGACGATCCGCTTGCGCAGACCGGCCGGGAAGAAGGCCTCCATCCCGTCGCAGATGTCGGCGCCGATGCAGCCGTCGTCGGCGCCGTGCAGATGCAGCGCCGGAACCGGCACCGGTCCGTTGATGGCTGCCGTGTCGTCGGCCAGCGCGGGATCGACGTTCTGGCCGGATAGCGTCGCCCGGTAGTAGCCCAAGGCCGCCGTCAGCACGCCGGGCGCGGCCAGCGTCTCCTTCAGCGCCTTGCGCTCGTCGGGCGGCAGCTCGTAACCGGGGGACCAATCTTCCCAGAGCCGATCGACGAACGCGAAGTCGTCGGCCGCGACGATCATCTCGGCCAGCGGAAGCTGGAAGAGGAACATGTACCAGGAGCGTTTCTGTTGGGCGTAGCGGGTCATCAAGGCGGGCCCGAAGGTGCCGTGGGGAACCGCCAGGGTCACCAGCTTGGAGACGCGCTCCGCACCCAGGATGGCCGCCCCCGCCACCACCGCAGCGCCCCAGTCGTGGCCCACCAACGCACAGCGCTCGGCGCCCAGGGCTTCGGAAATGCCCAGCGCGTCGCGGGACGCGGCGGCCACCTGGTAGCAGGCGTTCTGCGGCTGGGCGCTGGGGGCGTAGCCGCGCAGCGCCGGCGCCACCGCGCGCCAGCCGGCGCGGCCCAGCTCCGGCAGCAGCAGGCGCCAGCTGCGCGGGTGGTCGGGAAAGCCGTGCAGGCACAGCACCAGCTTGCCGTCCGAGGGACCGGCCTCCAGGGTGGGAAACTCGAGATCGCCTGCATTGACGCGGCTCTGGCGCAGTTCCATCATGGGATTCCTTAAATGGGGAAGCGACCCTATCTGCGGCCGGCGGTGCCGTCAACGCCGCCCGGTCGCGTGTATCATGATACGAGGTTTCCTTTACAAAGGAGGGTGAGACCATGAACCGCTTCGCAACGGCTGTGGCGGCGATCGCGCTGGCGTTCGCCGGGACTGCGTGCACCATCATCGAGGACGGCGAGGTCGGCGTCCTCAAGACCTTCGGCACGATCGCGGACGAGCCCGTGAACCGGGGGCCGAACTTCGTCTTTCCGGTCGTGCGCCAGATCGAGAGATGGAACATCAAGCGCCAGGACCTGAAGGAGACCGCCGACATGCCCTCCTCCGAGGGCCTGATCGTGCGCCTGGACACGTCGCTCCAGTTCCGGGTGAAGCCGGACATGGCGCCCTTCATCCGCAAGAACACGGGCCGCAACTATCGCGAGATCCTGCTGGTGCCCTACTTCCGCAACGAGATCCGCGACGTGGTGAGCGCCTACCCGGTGCGCAGCATCTACAGCGAGGAGGGGCGCAACCAGATCGCCGCGCGCATCCAGGAGAATCTGCAGCAGGTCCTCGCCGCTGAAGGCATCGAGGTGCTGGTCGTGCTGCTCCGCGACGTGCAGCTCCCGACCCGCTTCAAGGAGTCCATCGAGGCCAAGCTCACCGCCGAGCAGCGCGTGCAGCAGAAGGACTTCGAGCTGGCCCAGGCCCGCAAGGACGCGGAGATCGAGGTCGCCCGGGCCGAAGGCGCGGCCAAGGCGCAGCAGATCGTGCGCTCGACCCTCTCCCACTCCTACCTGCACTACCTGTGGATCAAGACGTTGAACGAGAACCCCAACGTGATCTACGTGGCCACCGAGGCGAACATGCCCATCTTCAAGACCGTGAAGTAGGTCCAGGGGATGGGGGGCGCCCCCGTCCCGCGCGATCCCCGGTTGGCGGTGTGGCTGGTCACGCGCCGCTGGGAGATCGAGCGCGCGCTCGCCGCGCGGCTGGGAGACGCCGCGCCGTCCCCGGCCGCGCCCGAGGCCGAGGCGCTGCGGCGCTTCCGCAGCTTCGTCAGCACCGCGCTGCAGCGCGGCGCCGCGCCGGCCCCGTCCCTGGACGGACTGCGGGTCAGCGAAGCTCGCGTGACGGCGCTGCTGACCGCCTGGACCGAGTGCACCGCCGATGCGGCCGGGCCCCAGGCGGACAAGGTGCGTGCGGTCCTGGAGGAGCTGGCGGCCCGCTTCGGCGCGGCGCTGCGCGACACCGCGCCGGCGCGGCGCCGCAGC
>JAFDET010000346.1 GCA_019310195.1 Deltaproteobacteria bacterium | reverse complement strand
GTGAACGATCGCCTGAAGACGCTCCTGCTCTTGATCCTCTCCAGCGGGCTCGCCCTGGTGGCGGGAGAGATCGCCGTACGCCTGCTGGTTCCGGTGGACCACAACGCCTACGTCCTGGACGAGCGCACGGTCTACCGCTTTGCGCCGAATACCTGGACACGCTTCCGGCGCGAGCGCACCCTCGGTGAGGACGGCTTCCTGATCCAGTCCAACAGCCTGGGGTATCGCGGGCCCGAGCCGGATCGGACGCCCGGTCGCGTGCGCATCGCCGTCTACGGCGACTCCTTCATCCACGCCGGGTTCTCGCCGCTGGAGGAGACCTTCGTCCAGCGCCTGGAGGACGCGCTGCGCGGGCGCGGACGGGATGTCCAGGTGCTGAACGCCGGCACCAACGGGTACGGGCCCGACCAGGCGAGCCGGCGGATCGAGGAGGAGCTCGAGCGGATCCGGCCCGACCTGCTGGTCCTCGCCGTCTATGTGGGAAACGACTTCGGCGACCTGCTGCGCAACAAGATCTATCGGCTGGAAGAGGGGACGCTGGTGGAGAACGATTTCGTCTTCCACCACAAGACGCGCGAGCTCTTCGAGGCCAAGGCCAGGCTCTTTTCCGGCGACGGCCTGCTGGATCGCTCGGCACTGGTGCGCACGCTCAAACGGCTCTACTTCAGCTGGCGCGAGGCGCGGGCCCGGACGCCCGAGGATCGGCCGGAGCAGCTCGAGTCCGACGCGCTCCAGCGACAGCTCAATGCCCGGCGTCGCGAGTACCGCCGCTACGTCCTGGAGGGCGACAACCGCGTGAAGATCACGCCCGACTCGTACGACGCCGATGTGGCGCTCGAGCCGGACTCCGAGTCGGCCCGCTACCGCATCGCGCTGATGAAGGCCGTGGTGGAGCGCATGCGCAACCTCCTCGCGGAGAACGACGTGTCGCTGGCCCTGCTGATCATCCCCTCCCCCACCGACGTTTGCGACGGCCACGCCGAGACGGAACTCGTTCGCTTCCCCGACTACACGCCGTCGGGGCCCAGTGACGTGCTGGCGGGGTTCGCCCGCTCGCGGGGCATTCCCTACCTGGACCTCTTTCCGGTCTACCAGGGCCCGGCGTGCCGCTCGCACTTCTTCCGCCATCCCGACAATCACTGGAACGGGACCGGTCAAGCCCTCGCCGCCGAGCGCATGGCGGACCTGCTGTCGGATCTGCTCCAGGCCGGTCCGGCGATCGACTAGAATCGACGGTTCATGGATGGAGGCGCGATGAGCGCCGACGAGCGACGAACCCCCGCGTCCTGATCATCGGCTCCCGCTTCTCGGACCTGTGCCTGGGCATCGCGCTGCGCCGGCATCGTCCGCTTCGAGATCCTGGAGAAGTCGGACCGGCTGGGCGAAACCTGGTGGGACAACACCTACCCGGGCGCCACCTCCGACGGTGAGACCCACGCCGCCGACGTGGTGGTCTTCGCCACCGGCTTCGACACCAGCTCCTTCCCGGCGCCCATGAAGACCGCGGGACGCGGCTCGCGGACGCTGGACGACGCATGGGCCGATGGGGCGCGGGCCTGCCTGGGCTTGACGGTCGCCGGCTTCCCCAACTTCTTCCTGATGTACGGCCCCAATACCGACCTTGGCGACAACTCGATCCTCTTCATGATCGAGTGCCAGGCCGGCTACATCCGGCAGTGCATCCAGGCCGCGCAGCGGGGCCTCTGCGGCCGAGCGCACGTAGGTTTCCGGGCGGCTCGGCCGCCTCGTTCCGGTACCATGCCGCGATGCGCGAGCCGAGCTCTGATCGCAGGGCCCTGATCTTCATCTTCATCACCGTCCTGATCGACATGATCGGGTTCGGGATCATCATCCCGGTGATGCCCGAGCTGATCATGGAGCTCACCGGTGTGGGTCTGAGCCGTGCCGCGCTGTACGGCGGCTGGCTGCTCTTCCTGTACGCCCTCATGCAGTTCTTCTTCGCGCCGATCATCGGAAATCTTTCCGACCGGTTCGGTCGGCGGCCGGTGCTGCTCTGCTCTCTGGTTGCGTTCGGCTTCGACTACCTTCTGATGGGTCTCGCTCCGACGATCGTCTGGCTCTTTGCGGGCCGCTTCGTGGCGGGAATCGCCGGGGCCACCCACTCCACCGCCAACGCCTACATCGCCGACGTGAGCCCTCCGGAAGAGCGCGCTCAGAACTTCGGCCTGATGGGCGCCGCCTTCGGACTGGGCTTCATCCTCGGTCCTGTGCTCGGGGGCCTGCTGGGCGAGTACGGCCCTCGCGTGCCTTTCTTCGCGGCGGCCGTGCTGGCGCTGTGCAACGCCGTCTACGGCTTCCTCGTCCTGCCGGAGACATTGCCTGCGGAGGAACGGCGTCCCTTCGATCTGCGACGCGCGAATCCCGTCGGGGCCCTGGCCCAGATGCGTCGCTACCCGGTGATCGTGGGCCTGTTCGGCGCGTTCGTTCTCTACATGGTCTCCCACAATGCAAACCCGACGACCTGGACCTACTACACCATGCTCAAGTTCAGCTGGACCGAGCGGGAGGTGGGTTACTCGATGGGCTTCGTGGGCCTGGGCGTGGCCCTGGTCCAAGGCGGCCTGATCCGCGCGGCGATCCCGCGCATGGGTGAGATGCGCGCCGTGTACCTGGGCTACGCGCTGATGAGCCTGGCCTTCGTGGGCTTCGCTTTCGCCTCGGCCGGTTGGATGATGTATGCGTTCATCGTGCCCTTCTCGCTGGGCGGGCTCGCCACTCCGGCGCTGCGCGGCATCATGTCGAACACGGTTCCGGCCAACGCCCAGGGCGAGCTGCAGGGCGCCCTCGCCAGCGTGATGAGCCTGACGGCCATCGTGGCGCCGCTCTTCATGACGCAGCTCTTCGCCTACTTCACCTCGGACGCCGCACCGCTCTACTTTCCCGGGGCGCCCTTCCTGACGGCCGGCGTACTGCTCCTGGGCAGCATCGCGGTCTTTGCCGGCGTCATGTCCAA
>JAFDET010000345.1 GCA_019310195.1 Deltaproteobacteria bacterium | reverse complement strand
GGCATCCCGAAGTCCCGCAGCGCCGGGTGCAGTCCGTCGGGGAGATCGGGGGTCTCCAGGTAGACGTCGGCGCCGTAGAGCTGGTCGGGGGTGCGCCGGTAGCGCGTGTCGTCGTGGATCGCACCCACCAGCACCACCTGGATGGCGCGCAGGCTGTCGTTGCGCTTGATCAGCTCGCAGACCTGGAAGCCGTACATCTTGGGCAGCGCGGCATCGAGCAGAACCGCTCGCGGCAGGTGCCTCTGGATCTCGAGAATCGCCTCGACCCCGTCCTGAGCGCCGATCGCCTGAAGCCCCCAGGACTCCACAGCCTCCATCGCTTGCTTGCGCAGCTCGTCGTCGGAGTGGGCCACCAGCACGAGCCGGGCCGAGTCGCGCTCGGGCGGCGACGCCACCGGCGCCAACGGTTCGGGTGCCGGGGCCTGCGGCGCGGCGACCGGAGCGGCCTGCGGCACAGCCGCCGGTCTGGCCTCGTGGGGCGCCTTCACACGGAACACGCTCGAGCACTGGGTGCAGCGCAGGCGCACCCCTTCGGGCCCCAGGCGGTCCCGGGCAATGCGGAACTTGGTCTTACAGTTCGGACATGCTGCGATCATCGTTGGATCCCCATCTCAGAGCTTCAGATCCGGAACTGACGCACGCTCTCGCGCAGTCCTTCCGCATGCTGCCGGAGTCCGTGGGTCGCCTCTCGCATGCGCCCCGCAGACTCCTCGTTCGATACTGTTCGCTTCGACACTCTCTCCAGCAGCGACCCGATCTGCTCACACGCGCTGGTCTGCTCATGGAGCGACTGGTTGATCTGCTCCACCGCCCCGCGGACGCTCTCGATCGCCTCGCGCATGCGGTGGGCTCCGCGCGCCTGCTCCTCAGTCGCGCTTCCGACCTGCTGGGACACCTCGCTCATGGCGGAGGCGTTGCGCAGCACCACCTCGTTGCCGTGGGACTGCTCGGTCCCGGCGTGGCGAATGCGCTCGGCGCCGTCGCGGACCTGATCCATCAACGAGACGACGTGGGCCGCCGCTCTGGATTGCTCGCGAACCGCGCTCACGATCTCGGAAATGCGCTCTCCGCTCTGGCGCGCCGACGTGGTGATCTCCTCCAGCGCAACGCCGGCCTCGGCGGACAGGTTCACTCCGCTTTCGACGCTGCGCGCGCCGCTCTCGATGGCGCCCACGGCGTTGCCGGCCTCGTCCTGCACGCCCCGGATCAGTCCGCCGATCTCCTTCGTGCTGGCCAGCACCCGGTCGGCCAGATCCTTGATCTCGTCGGCCACGACGGAAAAGGCGCGCCCGTGCTCGCCCGCCTGGGCGGCGATGATGGCCGCGTTCAGCGCCAGCAGGTTCGTCTCGTCGGCCACATCGTCGATCACGTTCAGGATCTGGCCGATCTCCTCGGCCCGGGCGCCCAGGCCGTTGATCACGCTCTGGGCGGCGTCGGTGGCCTCCTGGATCGCATGCATGCCGCGGATCGTCTGGTCGACCTTCTGGCGGCCCCGGTCCGCGGTCTGCACCACGTCCTCGGAGAGCCGCGCCGTCTCGGCCGCATTCGTGTCCACCTCGCGCATGGACGCCGCCATCTCCTCCATGCTCGACGATGTCTCGGCGGACGCACCGGCAAGCTCCTCGATTCCCGTGCCCACCTGCCGCGTGCTCTGCATCATCTGCTCGATCGAGCTCGACACCTCGCCGATCCGCTCGTTGAGAGCGACCGCGTTCTGGTTGAGCTCTTCACCGGTCACGCCCAGCTCCAGGATCGAGCTGGAGGACTCCTCCACCGACATGGAGAGCCCGTGGGCCGACTCGGCGATGCCGCCGACCTCGCCTCGGATCCGGTCCATGGACCCGGTCACCTGCTGGAGTCCCTGTACCTGGTCGGCGGTCACTCCGGCCAGGTCCTCACCCACTGTGGAGAGCGAGCCGACCGTGGCCTCGACGCCACGCACCGCCTCTACCACCCGCCCTACAGTCACGTGCAGGGCGCCGGTCATGCGCTCGACGCCGCGGGCCAGGTCGCCCAGCTCGTCTTCGGACTCGATCACGCGCCCGCGCGTGAGGTCGCCGGCCGCCACGCGCTCCAGCTCCTCGGCCAGGGGTCGGGTCACCCGCGACACGTCCTCGGCTGCCAGCCGCGCGATCCACATGGTGAAGAACACGGCGATGACGGCGAACAAGCCCAGGTCGAACAAGACCCCCGAGGTCTCGGCAGCCAGGATCGCGCGATCGGCGACCGCCACCAGCACACCCCCCGGCACCTGGCGCCAGGCGAACGCGTTGGGCGAGTCGAAGCCGTCGCTGGAGCCTCGCTCCAGGCCCAGGTCGCGAATGGCACGCAGCTCACCGGGGAACAACGCATCCGGCGAGCCCAGGGCGATGTCCTCGGCCGCGGCGTCCAGCAGGACCAGGTGAGAGCCCAGCGCCACGTCGCGGGCCAGCCGATCGATGGAGCCCCCGCGCGCCAGGGTCTCGACGCCCTGCTCCAGCAATCCGACGTGCAGCCGATTGGCGATGCCCTCGACGGACTGGGAGGCGCGTACCTGGGCCAGCAACGACGCGAAGCACAGGCTCACGACCATCACCCCGGCGACGGCGACCAGCAGCTTCCGGCTGATGGAAATGCGGCGAACCATGCGACCGCGGGCTTCCGGGCCGCCGGCCAGCTCGCCCAGCACGCAACGCGCCGACTCCAGCTGCACCTTCAGCCGGAAGAAGTTGAAGATCATCGAGACCAGGCCGCCGGTGAAGGCCGCCATGGCCATGATGGTCCAGGAGAACCAGGTGAAGGTCTCGTAGGCGAACTTCATGGCGGTGGCCACGGCGAGGCCACCACCGAACCACCAGACCAGGCCCAGCAGGAAGATCGCGCCGGGCAGGTTGCAGGCCGTCGCGAACGCCGCGCGCCCCTGCTCCTCGTCGAGGGTTCCCGCGTGATGGGCGTCGAACGCGGTCATCAGGGGACGGAACAGACGCAGCATGCTCTGGCTGCTCACGATCCACAGGCCCACGAAGGCCGAGGGAACGA
>JAFDET010000344.1 GCA_019310195.1 Deltaproteobacteria bacterium | reverse complement strand
GCCCACGCTCGAGTTCCCCCTGGAGGCCTGGGACAAGGTCTTCCGCGTGAACGTGCGCGGCCTGTGGCGACTGTCCCAGCGGGTTGCGTCTCATATGGTGGATGCCGGCGGCGGCAGCATCATTCACGTGACGTCCATCTCGGCATACCGGGGGCGCGAAGAGGAAGCCGAACCGGCCATCGCGTACAACGCCAGCAAGGGAGCCGTGGCGACGCTGACCGTGGATATGGCGGTCAAGCTGGCCCCGCACGGGATTCGCGTGAACGCCATCGCGCCGGGCCCCTTCTGGACCGACATGATGGATCACGTGCGGAACGACGAAGAGAAGCTGCGCGAGTTCTACCAGCAGGTCCCCATGCGCCGCGCCGGCCAGGAGGACGACATCAAGGGCGTCGCGGTCTTCCTGGCCAGCGAAGCCAGCGCCTTCGTCACGGGCCACACCCTGGTCGTCGACGGCGGCACCCTCGCCCGCTAGAGGCGCGGAAGCGGGGACGGGGTTGCCTGTCCCCGTCCGTCAGCCGCCTGAGAGCTTGACGGTGTAGCCGCGCGATTCCAGCTCGGGAACCAGCGTGTCGCGGTGGTCGCCCTGGATCTCGATCACGCCGTCTACTACGGATCCGCCGGACCCGCACCGGCGCTTGAGGTCGCCGGCCAGCGCCTTCAGGTCATCCTGGGGCAGGGGGATGTCCGAGAGGGTGGTCACCACCTTTCCGCGCCGGCCCTTCACCTCCCGCCGAACGCGTACGATCCCATCGCCGCGAGGGGCGCGCGGATTGACCTGGCAGCGGCATTGAGCCGCGGGGCGTCCGCAGCCCGGGCACATACGGCCGGTCTGGCTCGAGTAGACGACGCGGTCGTCGCGGCGGCGCGCCACCGATCAGTTCCCAGCCCGGAACAGGCGGCGGTGCTCCACCATCAGGCAGCGATCCTGCACCACCATCACCCCGGCGGACTCGAGTCGCCGGGCCGACTCGTCGTGTCGGATGCCCAGCTGCAGCCACACGCCACGGGGCAGGGGGGACAGGGCCAGGATCTCGTCCGCGTGGGTGGGGATGTGGGGCGAAGCGCGGAACACGTTCACCAGGTCCACCGGGTCGCGAAGCTCCGCCAGGGACGCCACGCAGGTTTCGCCGAGCACGCGGTCGAGCTTCGGGCTCACCGGGTGGATCCGGTAGCCGCGCGCCTGCATGGCACGGGGCACGCGAAAGGCGTCGTCGTTCGCCCCGGCCTTGATTCCCACCACGGCGATCGTCCGAACCTGGCGGAGCATTTCGTGAAGCTCGGCATCGCTGGGATCCATGGCTCGACACCTGCCCTGGTGGCCGATACTGTAACGCGCCGTGCGCCCCAGCCGCCGCCCGCGCTTCCCGTTGGCCCTCGCGCTCGCCGTCGCCGTGCCGCTCGCGTGGGGTTCGGGAGCCGCTGCCGACGCGGTGGAGGAGCTCGGGGAAAGCTTCGAGGATCCGGCGGCGGGCGCCGTCACGACGCGACTTCCCAACGGGCTCGTCGTGCTCACCCTCGAGGATCACGCGACGCCAGTGGTGTCGTTCCAGGTCTGGGTTCAGGTGGGCTCCAGGGACGAAACCCGGTACACCGGGCTCGCCCACCTGTTCGAGCACATGATGTTCAAGGGCTCGAAGAATATCGAGCCGGAGCAACACGCCCGCCTGATCCAGGCCCGCGGTGGCCGCCTCAACGCGTGGACCAACCGGGACTTCACGGTCTACTTCGAAGACGTGACGTCCGAGACGCTGCCGCTGGTGATCGAGCTCGAGGCCGAACGCATCTCGAACCTGGAAGTCACCCTGGAGATGCTGACCAGCGAGCGTCAGGTGGTGCTGGAAGAGCGCCGCATGCGCACCGAAGACAAGCCCTCGGGGCGCGCCTACGAGGCCCTGCTGGCCACCGCGTTCGTCGCCCACCCGTATAGACGGCCGGTGATAGGCTGGCGCAGTGATGTGGAGGCGGTGACGGTCGAAGCGTGTCAGGACTTCTTCGACACCTTCTACCGGCCCAACAACATCATCCTCTCCATCGTGGGCGACTTCGATACGGACGAGGCCCTGGAGAGGATCCGCGAGACCTTCGGCAAGCTGAAGTCGCATGGCGCGATCCCCCGCAATCCGACGCTGGAGCCGGAGCAGATGGGCGAGCGCCGCGCGAACGTGCACTTCGACCTGCGCAGTCCCGTGCTCGCGGCCGTCTGGCACGCGCCGCCCGCGGGACACCCGGATGCGGAGGCCCTGGACGTGGCCAGCATGATCCTGTCCGGGGGGCGATCGAGCCGCCTCTACCAGAACCTGGTGTACGAGGCCCAGCAGGCCCTGTACGCCGAGGGCGGCTACATGGAGCTGCAGCGGGCGGGGCTGTTCATGGCGTACGCGGGCGTTCGCCCCGACGGCCGCATCGAGGAGGTGGAGCGGCTGTTCTTCGAGCAGATCGCATTGCTGCGCGAGGAGCCGGTGAGCGCCGCCGAACTCGCCAAGGCCAAGCGCCAGCTGGAGGTCTCGCTGGTGAGCGGACTCTCCAAGGCCCACGCGGTGGCGTCGCGGATCGCGCTGGATGTGGCGACCTTCGAGCGCATCCGACCCCTGGAGGAGCGGCTGGCCGCGATCCGGGCCGTTTCTGCGGAAGACGTCCAGCGCGTTGCCGGGACCTACCTGGTGGATTCCCAGCGCAGCGTCGTGCGGGTTGTGCCGTGAGCGGCGCGGCCCGCGCCGTCCGCCTGGGGGCGGTCGTTCTGCTGGGATTCTCGCTGGCCTGCGCGAAGCCGCTGTGGGAGCAGCCGCCGCCGCAGGCGCGCGAAGCGCCCATTGTGCGTCCGGGCAGCCTGACGCGATCGACCCTGCCCAACGGTGTGCAGGTGCTGGTCCTGGAAGATCGGCGTCTGCCGTTGGTGAGCATCGGAGTGGCGGTCCGGCGCGGTGCGGGTGCGGTTGCGCCGGAACGGGCCGGCCTCGGCAGCTTCACCGCTGAGTTGATGAATCGCGGCGCCGGCGACCGGGGCGCCCGTGCCCTGGCCGAGTTCGTGGACTCCATGG
>JAFDET010000114.1 GCA_019310195.1 Deltaproteobacteria bacterium | reverse complement strand
GGCTGGACCGACCGCGAGAAGTCCACATCCCACGCGAAGAGATCCGCGAAGTCGCCGGCGAGCTGCGGACTCTCGCCCAGATCGCGGATCGCGTCGTAGAGAGAGCTGGTGACCACGCCCGCGACGCGGGCCGTGCGGTGCTCGAGCTTGGGCTCGTGGCGCTCCGCCACGTAGTCGCCGCCGCGGCGCGTGAGCACGTAGCTGGCCATGTCCGACGTCGCGTACTGGAACTCGACGACCTGGTCGTCGGCGTCGTGCACCACGCGCCAGGTGTCGCCGGCGTGGGACTGGCGGAAGTCGAAGACCGGCCGCATCTCGGCGACGATGGTGTGGATGGCGGTGGCGGAAACGCCCTGGGACGCCAGGGCCCGGGCCAAGGACCCGCCTGGACGAATCACGCCGCTGGCCGTGAGCCTGCCGTTCAGGTCCAGCTGGAAGCTGGGCATCTGCGTCGCTTCGGCCGCAGCCGTCGCGCTGGAAGCCTCCGGCTTCGCATCGGCCGGGGGCGCCGCGGAGACGCCGGCCAGGGACAGGTCCAGCGGCCCCGCATCGACAGATGACGCCAAGGCAACCGCAGCCAGGGCCAGGCCGAAACCGACCAAGCCAGTCGCTGCCAGGAGCGATGCGCGACGCAACTGGCCGCGCGCTCTGTCCAACCCCCCGGATCCGCCCAAATCTCTTCCTCGAAGCTGCGATGGTACCCGCAACCGCCGGTCCGACAGGCGCTATATTTAGCCCTGCCCGCACCGTTCCGCACAGTTCCGTAACAGCTAGGTTGCGGAGATTCTAGGATCTGCGCGGTGCTCTGCATCACGGTTCCCCAGACCATCCGGGGTTCCACTGAGTACCCGGGGGGAGCGCTGGTGCGGCGAAAAGCTGCAAGCCCTCAGAAACAAATGCGACTTCTGGTCAGCTGGGCTGTCCTTGCAGGCCTGGCCGGGCTGCTCCATGCCCCGCCCGCCGCAGCGGTCTGGCCCTTCGGCGTCCTTGCAGGCCTGGCCGGGCTGCTCCATGCCCCGCCCGCCGCAGCGGTCTGGCCCTTCGGCAGGGCCGACCAGCCCGACCCGGTCGAGGACCTGGAAGGCGCCGCCGCCTCGCTGCTGGCCCAGGCCATCCGCATCGACACCACGAACCCCCCGGGCGACGAGCGCCCCCTGGCCTCCCTGTACGTGGACGTGCTGCGCCGCGCCGGGATCGAGGCGAAGCTGATCGACACACCGTCGACCGGCTCCGACGTGGGCCGTGCTGCGGCCTGGGCGCGAGTACCCGGACGCGGCAACGCCCGGCCGATCATCCTGCTCTCGCACCTGGACGTGGTTCCCGCCGACCCCGCGGAATGGGCGGTCGAGCCCTTCGCCGGCGTGGCCGGTGGCGGCTACGTGGTGGGCCGCGGCGCGCTGGATGCCAAGGGCGTTTCAGTCGTGCACTTGATGACGCTGCTCGAAATCGCCCGTCGGAAAGAGCGCCTGCCGCGCGACGTGATCTTCCTGGCGACGCCGGACGAGGAGACCGGCGGGCGCGAGGGCGCCGGCTGGCTGGTGGCCGCGCGCAAGCATCTGCTGCGCGACGCGGAGTACCTGCTCACCGAAGGCGGGGGAATCCTGCACGGCAACGGCGAGTCGGTTCCGGTGTGGGGCGTTTCGGTGGCGGAGAAGAGCCCGTGCTGGCTGCGGGTCACGGCGCGCGGAACGCCCGGGCACAGCTCGGTACCGGCGGCCGACGCGGCCGTACCGCGCCTGATCGCCGCCCTGGATCGGGTGCGCACCATGGAGACCGACGTCCGCGTCACTCCCGAGGTGCAGCGCATGTTCCGCGAGCTGGCTCCCTACGCCGATCCGGCGGATCGCGAGGGCTACGCCAACCTCTCGTTCGCACTCTCGGTGGACCCGGTCTTCCGCAATCGCTTCCTCTCCCAACGCGCCCGCGCCGCCCTGGTCCGCAACACCGTAACCATCACCGTGCTCGAGGGGAGCGCTCGCACCAACGTGCTGCCCGCCGAGGCCCACGCGCACCTGGATGCGCGCATCCTGCCCGGACAGCGCTGCGACGTCTTCGCCAACCTGGTGCGCAGCGAGATCTCCGACCCGGGCATCGAGGTGGAGCCGATCCTGCAGTTCTCGTCCCGAAGCGCCCCCCCGGAGACTCCCCTCTTCGAGGCGATCCGACGCGTGGCGGCGGAGGTGGACCCGGGCGCCGCGGTGGTCCCGCGCGTCATCGCCGGCTTCACCGATGCCCACTACTTCCGCGACCTGGGCATCGTGGCCTACGGCTTCGTGCCGCGCTGGCTACCGCCCTCGGAGACGCGGGGCATCCACGGACCCAACGAGCGCATCGCGATCCACAACCTGGAGCGCGGCATACGCACCATGGTGCGTATCCTGGAGCAGCTGGATCAGTAGGCGCCCCGCCGGCTGAGCACCGCACCGACGGTTCGCACCAGGATCGACAGGTCCATCCACAACGAGCGGTTGCGGATGTAGTAGAAGTCGTACTGCAGATTGTCGTGCATCGGCAGATCCTTGCGGCCCAGGATCTGCCACAGGCCGGTGATGCCCGGCTTCACGGTGAGGCGGCGACGCTGCCAGTCGTCGTACTCGTCCACGATGAACGGCATCTCGGGTCGCGGACCCACCAGCGACATGTCGCCGCGCAGCACGTTCCAGAGCTGGGGAACCTCGTCGATGCTGGTGCGGCGCAGGAAGCGTCCGTAGCGCGTGATGCGCGGGTCGTGGTCCACGCGCGGCGCGACCTCGTAGGGCTCGACTTCCTCGCGCATGGTGCGGAACTTCAGCATCGAGAAGCGCCTCCCAGCGCGCCCCACGCGGTCCTGCCGGAAGAACACCGGGCCCGGGCTGTCCAGCTTGATGCGCAGCGCCCACCAGGCCCAGAGCGGCGCCGAGGCCAGCATGCCCAGGCCCGCCAGCACCAGGTCGAGGGCCCGCTGGGTCGGCTCGTAGTGGGGAGCCGGACGCTGGCCGCCCAGCCGCACCAAGGGCAGGTCGTCCACCAGGTCGACGGGTGTGCCGGCGGTGAGCACCTCGAAGAGGTTCGTGACCACGCGGAACGTCACGTCCAGATCCTCGCAGTCGAGGACCAGGGAGAGCATGCGGGTGTGCCCCATGGCGGGCGTGGCGACGAAGACCTCCTGGACGCGATGCCAGCCCACGCTCGCCCGCAGCGCCGAGACGCCACCCAGCACGGGAACGCCCGCCACCTTCTCGCCCTGGAGCTCCGGGTCGTCGTCCAGGAAGCCCACCACCCGGTAACCGACCTCCGGGTGGTCCTGGATCTTCTGCACCAGGCGGATGCCGGTGGTGCCGGCACCCAGGATGAGCACGTGAACGTCGAGCTGGCCGGCTTGGCGCAGGCGCCGCTCGAAGCCGCTGAACCAGGCGCGGCTGGCCCCCTGCAGGACGAGGCTGTAGCCGGCGGCCAGCAGCACCACGGCACGGCCGAACTGCCACTCGCGCACCAGGAAGGCCAGGCTCGACACCACCAGCAGGCCCAGCAACGTGCCCTTCCCCAGCCGCTGGATCTGGTCCAGCGCGGTGGCCATGCGCGGCGGGTGATAGATGCCGTAGGCCCAGCAGCAGGTCATCCAGGCACCCACCACCACGGGCGCCGTGGCCGCGTAGATCTCGATGCCGTTGATGGGAACGCCCAAGGCGGGGTCGAGCAGCCGGCGCGTGCCCCAGGCGCCCAGCCAGGCCCCACAGACCAGCAGCACGTCGGCGTAGATGTGCAGCCGGCGCAGCGCGCCCACCTCGAAGGATCGCCCCTCCATGCAGGCTGGATCGGCGCGCCAGGGCCGAATCCTTACGTCTCCTGCGTATTCCTGTGGTGTGTTGTTTTCACATCATCTTGATGTTTCGTCCGCCGGCAGCTCGGACGCCGGGCCGCTTGGGTCGTGGGCGATTTCTGCCGATGACGCTGCGGTGGTGACGGCATCGGTGGGAGCGGCGCGATCGGAGTCTGGGCCGTGCGCGCGGGAGCCGGCTCCCGTGCGCATCCTGGGGGTGGACGTGCATCCCCTCTGCGTGGACGCGCTTCACGGCCGGCTCGGAGACGTCATCGAGCGGCGCGGCCGGGCGCTGGTGCTGCACGCCAACGCCCACGGCCTCAACCTGGCCTGGGAGCAGGCGTGGCTGCACGACTTCCTGAACAGCGCCGCGCTGGTGTTCTGTGACGGCGCCGGCGTGATGCTGGGCGCGCGCCTGCTGGGACGGCGGATTCCCGAGCGCATCACCTATGCCGACTGGATGTGGCGGTTGGCGGCCACCGCGGAGCAGCGCGGCTGGAGCCTCTTCTTCCTGGGCGCGGGGCCGGGTGTAGCCGAGCGCGCCGCCGCGAGCCTGCGCCAGCGGCATTCGCGACTGAAGATCACCGGCGTGCGGAACGGCTACTTCGACGCGGATCCCGGCGGCCCCGACAACCGGGCGCTGGTTGCCGCCATCAACGCCGCGGCGCCGGACATCCTGCTGGTGGGCATGGGCATGCCGCGCCAGGAGGCCTGGCTGCGCGAGAACTGGCCGCAGCTCGATGTGCGCATCGGCCTCACGGGTGGAGCGGTGTTCGACTACGTGTCGGGAGCGCTGAAGCGCTCGCCGGAGTGGTTGAACCGCATCGGGCTCGAGTGGCTGGGACGACTGGTCATCGAGCCGCGCCGGCTGTGGCGCCGCTACGTCCTGGGGAACCCGCGCTTCCTGGCGCGCGTGCTGCACCAGCGCCTGAGCTCGGGCGGGGCGAAGTCGTGAGCGCGCAGAGCTCGCCGGTGACGGCGGCGCGAGGCCGTATCGGCGAACGCGTCCGACGCGGCGGGCGGGAGTTCGCGACCCTGCTTCTCTCCACCGTGGTCTTCCACGCCGCGCGCATCGGCATTGGCCTGTGGGCTGCGGCGGCACTGGGTCCCGAGCGCTTCGGACATTGGAACCTGCTGGCGGTCGTGGTCGGCTACGCCAGCCACACCCACCTGGGCGTGCTCAACGCCATGGGCCGCGAGGTCCCCATCGCCCTGGGCCGCGGCGACCGCGGGTCGGTCTCGCGGCTCGAGGGAGTCGGATTTGCCGCGGCCCTCGTCGCTGCGGCCGCCGTGCTGACCGGCGGCTGCGCGGCGCTGCTGGCGCCCGCGGTGCGCGCCTGGGTCGAACCCTCCGTGGTGCTGATGGCGGCGGTCATGGCGGCGGGCCACCTGCCGTTCATCTTCGTCACCATGCGCGCCCGCTCGCGCCAGGAGTTCGCAGGCCTCTCGCTGCAGTTCGGCATTGCGGGTTGCGTCACGGTTGTCAGCTACGCGCTCTGGGGTCGCGGCCACGACCTGACCGGTCTGGCTGCGTGCATCGCCCTCGGCTACGCGGCGGCGTGTGGCCTGGCCCTGGCCGCCGAGCCCGCGACACCGCGCTTCCGGAATCTTCACCCGCGGCGAGTGAAGCCGCTCATTGCGATCGGCTTCCCGCTGCTCTCGGCGGGGATCCTCTACTCGCTGCTCACCTCGATCGACCGTTGGGTGATCGTGCACTTCCTGGGCGTGCTTCCGCTGGGCCACTACACCCTGGCCATCGTCGCGTTCGGCGCGGCGTCGCTGGTGCCCCAGGTGGTGTCGCAGCTCAGCTATCCGCGCATGGGCCATGCCTTCGGACGCCTGGGCGACGCCGGGGCCCTGCGCGGGCTGGCCCTCCGTCAGTCCCTCCAGGGCGTGGCCGTGACGCTGCCGACGGTGGCCCTGCTGTGGCTGGCGCTGCCTCCGCTGGCCGCGCGCCTCATGCCCGCGTACGTGGAGGGCGTGGGCGCGGCGCGCATCCTGCTGCTGGGGGTCGCCGCGTACTCACTGGCCATCGGACCGGCCAACCTGCTGGTCACCACGGGACACCAGCGTCTCTACCTGGCCCTCCAGGCCGTCAGCGTGGCGCTGAACGCGCTGCTCTCGGCGAGCGCCGCCGCCGCGGGCTTCGGCCTCGCGGGCGTGGCGGCGGGCTCGGCCATAGCCCTGGCGCTCTACGCGGTCGGCCTGCTGGTCGCCGCCGCCCGAGCCACGCGCCCGTCCCCGCCCGCCTGACGCCCGCCTGGGCGCAGGAGTCGCACACCCATGCGCCGGCAGAAGAGCTCGGATTCCCGCCAGGAAAAAGGGCTTTGGTCGCGGGCCCGGACGGTCGATCCAGGGGCCGTGGAGGCCGCCTCGGCGGCCGCCGGGAGAAGCGTGCGCGCCGTGACCCAGCCCAAGCCCCGCATCGTGGTCGATCCGATCTACGGCCATCGCCGTGTCGAGCCCGTACCCGGCTCGGCGGAGCTCGAGCGCTACTACCAGAGCCGCTACTACCACCGGATCCGCAAGGACGGGCGGGCAGCCGGCCTGGAGCGGCTGCTGCGCGGCGGCCCGGAGGCCGAGCGCGAGCGGGACTGGCTGCGCGGCACGCTGTACGGCGACATCGCGGAGACCCTGGCCGACGCCGCGCCCGGCGCACGCGTGCTGGACGTGGGCTGCGGAACCGGCGACCTGGTGGCCGCGCTGGCCGACGCCGGTCTCGACGCCTGGGGCATCGAGCCCTCGGAAGAGGCCGCGACCGCGGGGCGCAGCCGCGGCCTGCGCATCCACGCCGAGGATTCGCGCGAGTTCGCGGCACGGGGCGAGCGCTTCGACGCGCTCAGCCTGATCAACGTACTCGAGCACGTCCCCGATCCGGCGACGCTGCTCCGCCAGGCGGCGAAGCTGTTGAATCCCGACGGCGTGCTCTGCGTGCAGGTGCCCAACGACTTCAGCCGGCTCCAGACCCTCGCGCAGCGACGCCTGGCCAAGCCGCCCTGGTGGATCGCCGTACCGGATCACGTCAGCTACTTCGACTTCGCCTCGCTGCCGGCATTCCTGTCGGGCCACGGCTTCGAGCCCTTCGACGTTCAGGCCGATTTCCCCATGGAGCTCTTCCTGCTGCTGGGCGAGGACTACGTGGACGATCCGGAGGTGGGCCGGGCCTGCCATGCGCGCCGGGTCGAGCTGGAGACCGCCATCCCGCGCGAGGAGCGCCGCGCGCTGTACCGCGAGCTCGCGCGCGCCGGCGTGGGGCGCAACTGCCTGGTCTTCGCCCGCCGTCGCGCGGGGTCCGCGCCGCGCGTGGACATGGAACGGCTCGAACGCCGCGCAAACGGCAACCGCTTCGTCGGGCTGCGGCACGCGGACATCCAGACCCTGCGCGGCTGGCGAAACGAGCAGATCGGCGTGCTGCGCCAGAAGGCGCCGCTATCCGAGGCGGATCAGGAGCGCTGGTTCCGCCAGGTCGTGCAGCCCGTGCACGCCGGCGCCGACCCGGAGTTCCTGCTGGTCTCGATTCTGGACGAGGCGGATCGTTTCGTGGGCTACGGCGGCCTGACCCACATCGACTGGGAGCACCGGCGCGGCGAGGTCTCGTTCCTGATGGAGACGGAGCGGGCCCGCAACGCGGAGCTCTACGCCCGAGACCTGGGCGCCTTCCTGGCGTTCCTCACGAGCTGGGCGTTCGACGAGCTGGGGCTCGAGCGGATCTTCACGGAGACCTACGCCTTCCGCGACGCTCACATCGCCCTGCTCGAGAACGCGGGCTTCGTCCTGGAAGGACGCATGAGCGGACACGTCCGGCACGAAGGGCGCGCCGTGGACTGCCTGATCCACGCCGTGATGCGAAACCCATGAGCGACGCGGAGCGCAGCTACGCGGGACGACGGGTCCTGGTCACCGGCGGCGCGGGCGTGATCGGCCGCGAGCTGATCGCCCGGCTGACGGAGCAGGGCGCCCGGGTGCTGTGCTGCGATCTGGAGCCGCGAGCGTCGGGCTTCGGTCCCGGCGTGGAGCACGTGCGCGGCGATGCCAACCACCTGACTCCCGGGCTTCTCTCGGAGTTCCGGCCGCAGGCGTGCTTCCACCTGGCCGCCACCTTCGAGCGCAGCGTCGAGAGCGAGTCCTTCTGGGGCGAGAACTTCTGGCACAACGTGCGCCTGAGTCACCAGTTGATGACGCTCTTGCGCGAGGCTCCTGAGCTGCGTCGCGTGGTCTTCGCATCGAGCTACCTGATCTACGACCCGGCGCTCTACAGCTTCGACGAACCGCCGAGGAAGCCGGCACGCCTCTCCGAGTCTACGCCCATCCAGCCGCGCAACATCTGCGGGGCGGCCAAGCTCCTCCACGAGATCGAGCTGCGCTTCCTGACGGGCTTCGAGAGCGCGCGTTTCTCCAGCGTCTCGGCGCGCATCTTCCGCGTTTACGGCCGGGGCTCGCGCGACGTGGTCTCGCGCTGGGTGCGCACGCTGGTGGAGGACCCCACAGCGACCCTGCAGGTCTTCCGCCCGGAGGGGATCTTCGACTACGTCTATGCGGGCGACGTGGCCGAGGGACTGCTGCGCCTGGGCGCCAGCGATGCCGATGGCGCCGTGAACCTGGGTAGCGGGCGCGGCCGGCGGGTATCCGAGCTGGTGGACGTGCTGCGGCGCCACTTTCCCCGGCTGCGTACCGAGGAGACCCCGTCGGACATCTCCTGGGAAGGGCACGAAGCGGACACGGACCGGCTGGCGACCGTCACCGGCTGGCGCCCCCCCACCTCGCTGGAGGAAGGGATTCCGCAGCTGATCGAGCACGAGCGGGTGCAGCCCAAGGTCGCGCGCCCGCCGCAGGCGGACGCCGAGATCGGCGTGCTCGTGACCAGCGCCTCTCGCAAGGTGGACCTGATCCAGCGCCACCGCGCCGCGCTCCACGCACTGGGGCTCGGCGGCCGGGTCTTCGCCGCGGACCTCGACGCCGACTGCGTGGCGCGGGAGTTCGCGGACGGCTTCTGGGAGATGCCGCCCCTCGCGAAGCTGTCCCCCGAGGACCTGATCGGCTTCTGCAAGGAGCACCACATCCGTCTGCTGGTTCCCACCCGCGACGGGGAGCTGGTCTGGTTCGCGGAGCACGCGGAGGTCCTGGCGCGCGCCGGCATCGCGCTGCCGTTGGGTGCGGCCGCTGACGTGCGCGACTGCCTGGACAAGCTGCGCTTCTTCGAACGCTGTCGGGACGCGGGAATTCCGGCGATCCCCACCGGCCTCGAGCTCGACGCTCTGGCGCGGGAGACGGGCGCCGAACGCTTCGTGGTGAAGGAGCGGTACGGCGCCGGAAGCCGGAGCATCGGGTTGGGGTTGGGCCGCGAGCGAGCCCGGGCCCACGCGGCGCAGCTTCGGGACCCGGTCTTCCAGCCCCGGGTCGAAGGCACCGAGCACTCCGTCGACCTGTACGTGAACCGCGAGGGGGAGCTGGTGGAGGCCGTACCCCGCCTGCGCGCCCGGGTGCATGGGGGCGAGTCCGTGGTGAGCGAGACCGTGGAGGCGCCGGCGCTGGTGGAGGGCGCCGCCGCGCTGGCGCACGCCTTCGGCCTGCGCGGCCATGCCGTGCTGCAGGCCTTCACCACGGGCGACGGCGTCCAGTGGATCGAGTGCAACCCGCGCTACGGCGGCGCCTCGGCCCTGGCCTTCGAGGCGGGGCTCGACTCTCCCCGCCATGCCTTGCTCGAAGCCCTGGGCCGGCACGTGGCGCCGCACCTGGGCAGCTACCAGCGCGGCCTGCGCCTGCTGCGCTACGCGGCCGACCGTTTCGTGGGTGGATCATGACGGAGTGGCGCAGCCGCAAGCGGATCGTCGTCTTCGACCTGGACGACACCCTCTATCCGGAGATCGAGTACGTGCGCAGCGGATTCCGGGCGGTGGCGTTCGCGCTGGAGGAGCGCTTCGACGTCCACGCCGAAGAGGCGTTCGCGCTGCTGTGGCGCGCGCTCCAGGTGCACGGACGCGGCAAGACCTTCGACCGCGTCCTCGAAGAGCTGGGCGTGCACAGCCGGACGGCCGTCCGCTCCCTGGTGGACACCTACCGCGGCCACGATCCCCGGATCGCGCTCCCCGGCGAGAGCCGCGCGGTTCTAGGGCGGCTGGCGGACCGGCCGCTCTATCTGGTGACCGACGGGCACAAGGGTGTGCAGGCGCGCAAGCTGGCCGCCCTGGGCATCGAGGAGCGCTTTCGCCACTGCTACCTCACCAACCGCTACGGCGTCGCCCGTCAGAAACCGTCGCCGCACGTGTTCCAGCTGCTGGTCCGGCGCGAGGGCTGCGATCCCGGCGACGTGGTCTACGTGGGAGACGATCCGCACAAAGACTTCTGCGGCATCCGACCCCTGGGGTTCCGGACCCTCCGCGTGCGGACCGGCCGGCACGCCCAGGTGGAGGTGTCGCCCGAGCGCGACGCCGAGGCGAGCGTGGAATCGCTCGCTCGGGTGCCGGAACAGATCGAGCGCTGGGAGAGGATGCCGTGAACGCGCCGCTGGTCACGCTGATCCAGGCCCGGATGTCTTCGTCGCGGCTCCCGGGCAAGGTGCTTCTGCCCCTGGGCGACGGGCTCGTCCTGGACCATGTGGTGTGCCGCAGCGCGGCCTTCTCGACCCAGGTGGTGGTCTGCACTTCATCGGATCCCTCCGACGATCCGATTCGCGACTACTGCGACAAGATTGGAACGCCCTGCGTGCGCGGGGATCTTCACGACGTCTTCGCGCGCTTCCGCACGGCTCTGCTCGACTCCGCCGTCGAGGCGACCGCGTGGTTCGCACGCGTCACCGCCGACTCTCCGCTGATCTCCGTCCCCCTGGCGCGGGAGCTCATCGCCGCGACCCGTGCGGAGCCCGACCTCGACTACGCATGCGTGCACCTGGAGCAAGCGCCGCGCGGGCTGCCCATCGAACTGGTGCGCCGCGAAACGTTCCTGGGCGTCGACCCGGCGAGCCTCGACGCACCTCAGCGCGAGCACGTGACGCCCGTCTTCTACGAGAACCCGCAGCGCTACCGCTGCCTGCGGATCGACGTGCCGCCCGAGCTGCGGCACCCGGAGCTCCGTCTCACCCTGGACCAC
>JAFDET010000113.1 GCA_019310195.1 Deltaproteobacteria bacterium | reverse complement strand
GACTACGACGAGCGGCTGGTCGACCACGTTCACACCAAGATCCAGGGTTGGGTCGAGCGCCTCTACGTAGAGTACGAGGGCGAGATGGTGAAACGTGGGCAGCCGCTCCTCGAGATCTACTCGCCGGAGCTCGTCTCCACTCAGGAGGAGCTCCTCCTCGCGGCGCGCTACCGGGACATGACGTCCGAGAGTCCCTTCCCGGACGTCTCGGAGGGCGGTGCTGCGCTCTTCGACGCTACCCGTCGGCGTCTCGAACTGTGGGACATACCGGAACGCGACGTGGACCGGCTCCTGGAAACGGGAGAGGTTCGCAAGAGCCTGACCCTGTACGCACCCTCGAGCGGCGTTGTCACCCACATGATGGTGCGCAAGGGCATGGAGGTCAGCCCGAACGCCAATTTGTACACGATCGCCGACCTGTCTCGGGTCTGGCTCTACGCCGACGTCTACGAGTACGAGCTTCCCTGGATCCAGACCGGACAGAAGGGGAGCGTCGAGCTCAGCTATCTGCCCGGTCAGAGCTTCCAGGGAAAGGTGACATACGTCTATCCCTTCCTGGACCCCAAGACGCGCACCGCCCGGGTTCGACTCGAGCTCCCCAATGAGGATCTCACCCTCAAGCCCAACATGTTCGCCAACGTGACGATCGAGACCGAGGTCCATCGGAATGTGCTTGCGATCCCCGAGGAGGCGGTGATCCGCTCCGGGAAGCGCAACCTCGTGATTGTCGTGCTCGGGGAGGGGCGCTTCGAGCCCCGCGACGTGGAGGTCGGAATCGACTCGGGTGACGGCTGGCTGGAGGCGAGAAGCGGCCTCCGTGATGGTGAGGAGGTCGTGACGTCCGGTCAGTTCCTGATCGACAGCGAGAGCAAGCTGCGGGAGGCGGTGCAGAAGCTCCTGGGCACAGCAGATGGGGATACCGGGCACGAGGGGCACGAGATGCCCGGGTTCCGAGCCGAGGAGTAGTCGATGCTCCGACGGATCATCGAGGGCTCGGCCACCAATCCCTTCCTGGTGGGCCTGGGCATCGTCGCGCTGCTGGCGTGGGGCGGCTACGCGATCACCCAGATGCCACTCGACGCCATCCCGGACCTCTCCGACGTCCAGGTGATCGTCTTCACCGAGTTCCCGGGTCAGGCTCCCCAGGTGGTCGAAGATCAGGTCACGTATCCGCTCACCACGGCCATGCTGTCCGTTCCGTTCTCCAAGGTCGTGCGCGGCTACTCGTTCTTCGGCTTCTCCTTCGTCTACGTGATCTTCGAGGACGGCACGGACCTCTACTGGGCGCGCAGCCGCGTCCTCGAGTACCTGAACTTCGTCTCCGGCCGGCTCCCGCAAGGAGTCACGCCAACCCTGGGTCCGGACGCCACGGGCGTAGGGTGGGTCTACGAGTACGCGCTCGTGGACCGGACTGGGCAGCACGATCTGGCGGACCTGCGTTCCATCCAGGACTGGTATCTGCGTTACGAGCTCCAGACGGTCCCCGGCGTGGCCGAGGTGGCGAGCATCGGCGGATTCGTTCGCCAATACCAGGTGGAGGTCGATCCCAACGCCTTGGCCGCCTACGGAATTTCCTTGCCGCAGATCCGCAAGGCCATTCAACGCAGCAACAACGACGTTGGCGGTCGCCTCATAGAGATGGCCGAGAGCGAGTTCATGGTCCGGGGCCTCGGCTACATCAAGTCGGTGGAGGACTTGAAGAGCATCGCCATCGGAACCGACGGCCGGGGAACGCCCGTTCTGCTGCGCGACGTGGCATTCATCCACATGGGACCGGAGCTGCGCCGGGGCCTCACGGAGCTCAACGGCGAGGGGGAGGTCGCCGCCGGCATCGTGGTGATGCGGTCCGGCGAGAATGCCCTCGAGGTCATCCACAACGTCAAGGAGAAGCTGCGCACCCTCGAAGCCGGCCTGCCGGACGGCGTGGAGCTGGTGGAGGTCTACGACCGCTCGGGGCTCATCGAGCGGGCGGTGGAGAACCTCCGTGAGAAGCTGGTGCAGGAGATCCTGATCGTCGCGCTCATTTGCGTCGCCTTCCTCTTCCACCTGCGTAGCGCCTTCGTGGCCGTGCTGACCCTCCCGCTCGGCGTGTTGATCTCGTTCGTGATCATGTATCAGCAAGGCATGACCGCCAACATCATGTCGCTCGGGGGAGTGGCCATCGCGATCGGCGCCATGGTGGATGCTGCCGTCGTGATGATCGAGAATGCCCACAAGCACCTCGAGCGAGACGAGGGCAAGAAGCCGCGAGCACGCATCTTGATCGACGCCGCGACGGAAGTGGGTCCGGCGCTCTTCTTCTCGCTGCTCATCATCACGGTGTCGTTTCTCCCGGTCTTCGCGCTCCAGGCCCAGGAGGGTCGCCTCTTCCGCCCCCTGGCTTTCACCAAGACCTACGCCATGGCCGGGGCCGCCATGCTGGCCATCACCGCCGTGCCCATGCTGATGATGTGGTTCGTCCGGGGGCGGATCGTTCCGGAGGCGAGGAATCCCCTGAACCGGCTTCTCCTCCGAGCCTATGCGCCGGTGATCCGCTTGGTATTGCGACGCAAGGTCTGGGTTCTCGCGGGCGCCGGGCTCGTTCTCGTGGCGACCCTGGTGCCGTTGCGTCAGCTCGGATCCGAGTTCATGCCTCCCTTGAACGAGGGCGATCTGCTCTACATGCCGACCACGCTTCCGGGGATCTCGGTGACCAAGGCGCGTGAGCTCCTCCAGCAGACCGACCGCATGATCGGGCAGTTTCCCGAGGTGCATCGCGTCTTCGGCAAGATCGGTCGAGCCGAGACCGCTACGGATCCCGCCCCGCTCTCGATGATCGAAACCACCATCACGCTGAAGCCGCGCGACCAGTGGCGGCCCGGCATGACCATCCAGAAGCTGATCGCCGAGCTGGACGCGGCCGTGAAGGTGCCCGGGCTCACCAACGCGTGGACCATGCCGATCAAGACCCGGATCGACATGCTTTCCACCGGAATCAAGACTCCCGTGGGAATCAAGATTGCGGGCCCCGACCTGGGTGTTCTGCAAGACGTGGGGCAACGGATCGAGGCGATCCTCCGCAACGAGCCCGGAACGTTGAGCGTGTACGCGGAACGAGTGGTCGGCGGCAACTATCTGGACTTCGAGATCGACCGACGCGAGATCGCCCGCTATGGCCTCACGGTCGGCGACGTGCAGGACGTGATTCAGTCCGCGATCGGCGGGATGAACGTCACCTGGACCGTCGAGGGCCTCGAGCGCTATCCGGTCAACCTGCGCTACTCGCGCGAGCTGCGCGACAATCTGACCATGCTGCGCCGAGTGCTGGTGTCGACCCCGGTCGGGGCCCAGGTTCCACTCTCCCAGCTCGCCAAGCTCGAGATCCGCAAGGGGCCGCCCTCGATCAAGAGCGAGAACGCCCGCCTGAACGCCTGGATCTACGTCGACCTGGACGGGGTGGACGTGGGCACCTGGGTGGGGCGAGCGCGGAAGACCCTGGCCGACGCTCTGGAGCTTCCACCCGGGTACACGATTGCCTGGAGCGGGCAGTACGAATACATGGAGCGTGCCGCCAAGCGACTGCGTGTGGTCGTGCCCATTACCATTGGCATCATCTTCCTGCTGCTGTACCTGAACTTCCGGAAGCTCTCGGACGCGCTGATCGTGATGCTGACGCTGCCGTTCGGTCTGGTGGGAGGCGTGTGGCTGCTGTGGCTGCTCGACTACAACCTGAGCGTGGCGGTCGGCGTCGGATTCATTGCCTTGGCCGGAGTCTCCGCAGAGCTGGGCGTGATCCTGTTGGTTTTTCTCGAGGAGGCGGTTTCGAGGTTCCAACGTGAGGGCAGGCTGCGCACGCGCAGCGATCTCGTGGCGGCCGTGCGGGAGGGTGCCGGGCTGCGCTTGAGGCCGATCATGATGACGGTCACGTCGACCATCGCCGGCCTGCTGCCGATCATGTGGGGCACTGGGACCGGCTCGGAGACGATGCGCCGGATCGCGGCACCCATGGTGGGCGGCCTGGTCTCTGCCACCGTGCTTACTCTGGTGGTGATCCCGGTGGTCTTTGCGCTCGTGAGGAGTGTCGGCATGCCTCACGCAGGCTCGACGGAGGCTTCGGGCGAGAAAGGTGCGCAGCCTGGCCCGTCTTAGCCGCGGGTGCGCTGCTACTCGACCCGCACCTGTGTCGGAACGAGCTGCGCCGGGTCCAGGGCGCGCGTCTCGCCGACGATCTCGAACTCGCCCTGGAGGCGTGTGTCGGTGGACGAAGCGCCGATCCGGACCCGCACCTTGCCCGGCTCGACGACGAAGCGCATGCCGCGGTCGTAGAGGGCGAGCTGGCTGGGATCCAGCTCGAACACCACCCGCCGGCTCTGGCCCGGCTCCAGGGCGACCCGCGCGAAGCCGGCCAGCTGGTTCGTCGGCCGCACCACGCTGGCACCACCTCATCGGCGGCCCGCGGGCCCGTATTGGTGATCCGGCAGGCGATCTCCAGCGGCTGGTCGGCTGCCACGCGCTCCGCTCCGAGCTCCAGGTCGGCGTAGTCGAACGTCGTCGTGGAGAGGCCGTGGCCGAACGGGTAGAGCGGCGCGCCCGGTCCGTCCGAGTAGTCCGGCGAGAAGGGACCCGCGCCACCCGTCGCCGGCCAGTGTCGCCCGTGGTAGATGGGGAGCTGGCCGGCGGAGTGGGGCAGGCTGACCGGCAGGCGCCCCGACGGCGCGACCGCGCCGAACAGCACGTCGGCCAGCGCGGAGCCGCCCTCCTGCCCCGGAACCCAGGCGTACAGCATCGCACGTACGTGCTCCGCGGCCCACGGCAGGGCGTGCACGCGCCCGCTCACCACGATCGCCACGGTCGGCGTGCCGCTGGCGACCACCTCTTCGAGGAGGCGCTGCTGGGCGCCGGGCAGCCCCAGGTCCGAGGCGTCGCGGAACTCGCCCACCGTGCAGTCGGGCATGAGCCCCGAACGGCCACCCACGAAGACCAGGGCCACGTCGGCGTCGCGTGCGACCTTCACGGCGTCGGCGATGCCGGAGGGCTCGGGATCCTGCACGTCGCAGCCCCGGGCGTGGAGGATCCGCGTGTCCGGCGAAACCGCGGCGCGGATGCCCTCCAGCGGGGTGACGGTCGGCGGGTAGTAGGGCCCGGGCCGGAAGGCGACCGCGTCGGAGCGCGGCAGGATGGCTCCCGCGTCGCCGCCCTGGCTCTTGTACACGATCTCGGTGTGCGCGGGGTAGTGGTAGTCGCCCTGGAGGAGGCGCACGTCGTCGGCGCACGGGCCCAGCACCGCGATGCGGCTCGTGGCCGGGTCCAGGGGCAGCAGGTCGCCCGCATTCTTCAGCAGCACCAGGGAGCGTGCGGCCAGCTCGCGCGCCAACGCGCGGGTGTCGGGCGTCTGGTAGGGAACTGCCGCGCGATCCGGGTCCACGCCCCAGCGCTCGAACAGCCCCAGCTCGAACTTCTGGTGCAGCACGCGCCGCAGCGAGCGGTCCACGACGGACTCGTCCAGCTCGCCGGACTCGACCAGTGCCACAAGCTCCGCGTAGCAGTCGGTGGCGGGCAGCTCGACGTCCAGGCCGGCTTCGAGCGCCATCTTCGCCGCCGCGGCCTTCGAGTCGGCCACGCGATGGCTGGCGATGAGCAGCATCGTGGTGAAGTAGTCGGCCACGACGACGCCCTTGAAGCCCAGCTCGCCGCGCAGCAGGTCGTCCAGGATCTCCGCGGAGCCGCCGCAGGGCAGGCCGTCCACCTCGTTGTAGGCGTTCATCACCGAGGCCAGCCCCGCCTCCTGGATTGCGGCCAGGAAGGGCCGGGCGAAGACCTCGCGCAGCTCGCGGGGGCCGATGTGTGCGGGCTTGTGGTTGTGGCCGCCCTCGGAGAGGCCGTAGCCCAGGAAGTGCTTGCCCGTAGCGACGACGCCGTGGGCGAGGTCGTCGCTCTGGAGCCCACGCACGTACGCCACGCCGAGCCGGCTGCACAGGTAGGGGTCCTCGCCGTAGGTCTCCTCCACGCGTCCCCAGCGCGGCTCCCGCGCCACGTCCAGCACCGGTGCCAGGGTCTGGCGCGCTCCCACGGCCAGCATCTGCTCGCGGATCACCGCTGCCATCTCTCCGATCGCACCCGGGTCCCAGGTGGCGGCCAGGCCGATGGCCTGCGGGAACTGGTCAGCGTCGCGAGCGCAGAAGCCCGCCGTGCTCTCCTCGTGCACCAGGGCGGGAATCCCCAGGCGCGTCTCGGTCATCAGCCATTCCTGGATGGCGTTCATGAAGGCCGCGTTCTCGGCGGGGCGCAAGCCGGTGGCCGCGCCGATGCGGGTGACCTGCCCGGTGCCCGCCGCCATCAGGCCCGCCGCCTTCTCCGGGGAGAACTGGTCCTGGTCCACCAGCGCCGTGGACCAGACGCAGCCCAGCTGGGCGACCTTCTCCTGCAAGGTCATGCGCTCGAGCAGGTCCTCGACGCGTTTCTCGACGGGGCTGGAGGCATCGCGGTAGGTGGGGTCGGCCATGGCCGCCCAGGATACTGGCCGGAACGGGGGCCGGCTCGCCAGCTGCGCCCCCGGGGCAATTGCGCTCCAATCCCACCCGGCTAGCCTCCGCGGCGGAAGCCGGGGTGGCGGAACTGGCAGACGCGGTGGCCTTAGGAGCCACTGCCTTCGGGCGTGCAGGTTCGAGTCCTGTCCCCGGCACCACAGCCCAACCCCTCGTCACTCCAGGAGACTCCAGAAGATGGCCGAAGAGGGCGCGGTTCGCGTCACCACCCGCGAAGAGGGCCCGGTCGTGCGCCGGCTCGAGATCGAGGTGGATCCCAAGCGCGTGCGACGCGCCTTCGATCGCGCCTACCGCGACCTGGCCAAGCGTGCCCGGGTCAAGGGCTTCCGCGCCGGCAAGGCTCCGCGCAGCGTGCTGGAGAAGATGTTCGGGCCCCAGGTCCGCGAAGAGATCGAGCGGCTGCTGGTCTCCGAGAGTCTGCCCGAGGCCGTGGAGGAGGCCGGGGTGCGGCCGGTGGCCGAGCCCTCCATCGATGCCCAGGCGCCCGAGGAGGATGCGCCGTTCCGCTACACCGCGGAGATCGAGGTCAAGCCCACGATCGCGCTGCCCACACTGGAAGGCCTGCCGGCCAGCCAGCCCGCGGTGGAGGTCTCCGATACCGACGTTCTCGAGCAGATGGAGAACCTGCGCGAGCGCCATGCCCAGCTCGTGGAAGAGGAAGAGGGCACCACGGCGGCCCAGGGCAGCGTGCTCAAGATCGACTTCGTCGGCCGCATCGACGGCGAGCCCTTCGAGGGTGGCACCGGGCAGGATGTGGAGCTGGAGATCGGCAGCGATCGTTTCATCCCCGGCTTCGAAGATCAGCTCCAGGGATCCTGCACGGGGGAGGACCGCGAGGTCAGCGTGACCTTCCCGGACGACTACGCCAACGAGGAGCTGGCCGGCAAGGAGGCCGTCTTCGCCGTGCACGTGGTCAGCGTGCAGCGGCGCGAGATGCCGGAGCTGGACGACGAGTTCGCCAAGGACCTGGGCGAGTTCGAAGACCTGGCGGCGCTGCGCGAGCGCGTCCGCAGCGACCTGACCGAGCAGCAGCAGGGCAAGGCCGATGCCGCGCTGCGCCAATCGGTGCTGGATGCGCTGGTGGAGCGCACGGAGTTCGACGTGCCGGCCAGCCTGATCGAGCGGCGGCTCCAGAGTCAGCTGTCGCGCGCCCACCGCGAGCTGGAGGGATCCGTTCCCCACGAGCAGCTGCACGGCCAGCTCGACGCCTGGCGCGAGGGGTGGCGGCCGCGCGCCGAGCGCGACGTCCGAGAGGCGCTGCTGCTGGAGGCGGTGGCGGCGGAACGCGAGATCGAGATTGCGGACGAGGAGCTCGACGCGCGCCTGGAAGAGATGGCCGAGTCCCAGGGCATGGATGCCCAGCGCCTGCGCAGCGCCTATCAGGACGGCGAGCTTCTGGACGCCATGCGCGTCCAGCTGAAGGATGAGAAGGCGCTTGCCTTCCTCTGCGCTGAGGCTAAAATCGAAGAAACCTCGGATAGTTAGCGCGGAAACCCGCGCACCCGGAGGCCTCCTCCGTTTCCCGGGTGCGCAGCCGCGCCAATGCGCGCCTATCCTCCCCCCAAGGTGCGGCCGAATACAAGACAGGCCCGGCCCCAGGCCGGGATGTACGGACGGAGCCCATGCCTCTGATTCCGATGGTTGTCGAGCAGAGCCACCGCGGTGAGCGGGCCTACGATATCTATTCGCGGCTGCTCAAGGATCGGATCATCTTCCTGGGCAGCGGCATCGACGACGATGTCGCCAACCTGATCATCGCCCAGCTTCTCTTCCTGGAGGCTGACGACCCCGACAAGGACATCAACGTCTACATCAACTCCCCCGGTGGATCCGTCACGGCCGGCCTCGCGATCTACGACACCATGCAGTACGTCCGACCGGACGTTCAAACGATCTGCCTGGGGCAGGCTGCCTCGATGGCGGCGTGGCTGCTGGCGTGCGGGGCCGAGGGCAAGCGCATGGCCCTGCCCAACAGCCGCATCATGATCCACCAGCCCATGGGCGGCTTTCAGGGACAGGCAACGGACATCGATATCCAGGCGCGCGAGATCCTCAAACTTCGCGAGCGGATGAACGAGATCCTTGCCGCCCACGCCAAGCGCTCCGTCGAGGAGATCGCCAGGGACACCGACCGCGACTACTATATGTCGGGTGAGGATGCGGAGCAGTACGGCCTGATCGATCGGGTCGTGGTGCGCCACGAGATGCCCACGAAGCTCGGTGGGAACGGTTCGCGCGGAGGCGGTTGATGAAGCGCAAGGACGACAACGCCAACCTGTCGTGCTCCTTCTGCGGCAAGAGCCAGAAGGAAGTCAAGAAGCTCATCGCTGGGCCGACCGTGTACATCTGCGACGAGTGCATCGAGCTCTGCAACGACATCATCGCCGAGGAGTACGGCCGCGACGAGGTCCCGTCCGAGGCGTCGAAGGTTCCCAAGCCGATCGAGATCAAGACGATCCTCGACGACTACGTGATCGGCCAGGAGCGGGCCAAGAAGACCCTGTCGGTGGCGGTGCACAACCACTACCGCCGCATCGAGAGCCAGGCTTTCGTGGGCGAGGTGGAGCTCCAGAAGGCCAACATCATGCTGCTGGGGCCGACCGGCAGCGGCAAGACGCTGCTGGCCCAGACGCTGGCCAAGATCCTGGACGTCCCCTTCACCATCGCCGACGCCACTACCCTGACCGAGGCCGGCTACGTGGGCGAGGACGTGGAGAACATCATCCTCAACCTGCTCCAGGCGGCCAACTACGACCTGGAGCGGGCGCAGCGCGGGATCATCTACATCGACGAGATCGACAAGATCGCCCGCAAGAGCGAGAACCCGTCCATCACCCGCGACGTCTCCGGCGAGGGCGTGCAGCAGGCCCTGCTCAAGATCATCGAGGGCACCATGGCCAGCGTCCCGCCCAAGGGCGGGCGCAAGCACCCGCAGCAGGAGTTCGTCCAGATCGACACCTCCAACATCCTGTTCATCTGCGGCGGCGCCTTCTGCGGCCTCGAGGACATCATCGAGCGCCGCATCGGTGTGAGGGGGCTGGGCTTCGGCGCGGACATCCAGAAGCGCAGCGAACGGCGTCTGGGGGACGTGCTGCGCGAGGCGCAGACCGAGGACCTGCTCAAGTTCGGGCTGATCCCGGAGTTCGTAGGGCGGCTGCCCGTGGTGGCCACCTTGGAGGAGCTGGACGAGTCGTCGCTGGTGGACATCCTCACCGTCCCCAAGAATGCGCTCGTCAAGCAGTACCAGAAGCTGTTCGAGTTCGAGGACGTGCGGCTGCGCTTCTCCGACGGCGCGCTGCGAGCGGTGGCCCGCCAGGCGATCCTGCGCAAGTCGGGAGCCCGGGGGCTGCGCAGCATCCTCGAGCGCGTGATGCTCGACCTCATGTATGACATCCCCTCCCGCGATGACGTGGAAGAGGTGATGATCAACGAAGAGGTGATCGAACAGGGAGCGGAACCGCTGGTCGTGCTGAAGGCCGAAGCGGAATCCGCCTGAGCCTCGTCCCCCGAGGAGAATCCGACTCGATGGCGATCTTCAAGAATGACGGTGACGACCCGGAAGAGGGGGTCGAAGAGACGACCACGGCGAGTGGCGACAACGTCGCCCCGCTGCTGCCGCTTCGGGACATCGTCGTCTTCCCGCACATGGTGGTGCCGCTCTTCGTGGGGCGCGCGCGCTCCATCAAGGCCTTGGAGCATGCGGTCGCCGGCGACCGGGAGCTGCTGCTCTCGGCTCAGCGCGAGGCCGAGAAGGACGAGCCCGGCGAGGAGGACGTCTACCGGATCGGGACGCTGGGCTCGATCATCCAGCTCCTGCGCCTGCCCGATGGGACGGTGAAGATCCTGGTGGAGGGCAAGCGGCGGGCGCGCATCCGCGGCTTCACCCAGAGCGATCCCTTCTTCGCCTGCGAGTACGAGACCCTGGACGAGTCCGAGGGCTCCGCCGTCGAGGTGGAAGCCCTGGTTCGCAGCGTGCACGCGGCCTTCGAGACCTACGTCAAGCTCAACAAGAAGGTCCCGCCGGAGATGCTGAACACCGTGGCGGGCATCTCGGAGCCGTCGCGGCTGGCCGACACCATCGTCGCGCAGCTCAACCTCAAGATCGATGAGCGCCAGCACCTGCTGGAGCTGGTGGACGCGAACCAGCGCCTGGAAGAGGTCTTCGGCCTCATGCAGGCCGAGCTCGAGGTCCTCCAGGTCGAGCGCAAGATCCGTTCGCGGGTCAAGAAGCAGATGGAGCGCTCGCAGAAGGAGTACTACCTCAACGAGCAGATGCGGGCGATCCAGAAGGAGCTGGGCGAGCGCGACGAGTTCAAGAACGAGATCGACGAGCTCGAGCAGCAGCTCAAGCAGAAGAAGATGCCCGACGACTCGCGGGGGCGGGCCCAGAAGGAGATCCGCAAGCTCAAGATGATGTCGCCCATGAGCGCCGAGGCGACCGTGGTGCGCAACTACATCGACTGGGTCCTCTCGCTGCCCTGGGACGAGTACAAGGACGAGAAGAAGGACGCCGTCGAGGCCGAGCGGGTGCTGGAAGAGGACCACTACGGCCTGGAGAAGCCCAAGGAGCGCATCCTCGAGTACCTGGCGGTGCAGACCCTGGTGAAGCGCATGAAGGGCCCCATCCTGTGCCTGGTGGGCCCCCCGGGCGTGGGCAAGACCTCCCTGGGCAAGTCGATCGCGCGGGCGACGGGCCGCGACTTCGTGCGCATCAGCCTGGGCGGCGTGCGCGACGAGGCGGAGATCCGCGGCCACCGGCGCACCTACATCGGGGCCCTGCCGGGCAAGGTCATCCAGAGCCTCAAGAAGGCGGGCACCTCCAACCCGGTCTTCCTCTTCGACGAGGTGGACAAGATGTCCATGGACTTCCGCGGCGACCCTTCGGCGGCGCTGCTGGAGGTGCTGGACCCGGAGCAGAATCACACCTTCAACGACCACTACCTGGACCTGGACTACGACCTGTCACGGGTGATGTTCGTGTGTACGGCCAATGTGCTGCACCAGATTCCCCGGCCGCTGCAGGACCGCATGGAGATCATCCAGCTCCCGGGCTACATCGAGAGCGAGAAGCTCGAGATCGCCAAGAAGTTCCTGGTTCGCAAGCAGGTCGAGGCCAACGGCCTCAAGCCGGAGCAAGTGGAGTTCTCCGATGGCGGGATCCTCGAGCTGATCCGCCGCTACACCCGCGAGGCGGGCGTGCGCAGCCTGGAGCGCGAGCTGGCTTCGATCTGCCGCAAGGTGGCCCGCGACGTGGTGAAGCAGGGCGAGGCCTTCCAGAAGGTGCGCGTCTCGCCGGGCGTCGTGAAGAAGCTGCTGGGCGTGCCGAAGTATCGCTTCGGGGAGAAGGAGAAGCACGACCTCGTGGGCGTGTGCACGGGCCTGGCCTACACCGAGGTCGGCGGCGAGCTGCTGCAGACCGAGGTCTCCGTGACCAGCGGCCGTGGCAAGCTCCAGGTCACCGGACGCCTGGGCGAGGTGATGCAGGAGTCCGCCAACGCGGCCATGAGCTACGTGCGCTCGCGGGCCAAGCAGCTGGGCCTGGCGCGGGACTTCTACTCCAAGGTGGACATCCACATCCACGTGCCCGAGGGCGGGACGCCCAAGGACGGGCCCTCGGCCGGAATCACCATCGCTACCTGCATCGCCTCGGCGCTCACCCGTGTGCCGGTGCGCTCCAACGTGGCCATGACGGGCGAGATCACGCTGCGCGGCCGCGTGCTGCCGATCGGCGGCCTCAAGGAGAAGCTGATTGCCGCCCACCGCGGCGGCATCGACACGGTCCTGATCCCCAGCGACAACGAGAAGGACCTGAGGGACATCCCCGCCAAGATCAAGCGCGGCCTGACCCTGGTCCTGGTGGAGGACATGGACGAGGTGCTCCAGCACGCCCTGGCCATCGAGGATCCGGGCGGCTTCCTCCACGAGGGCGACCACCTCCTGGACGAGATCTACGAGACGCCCTCGGCCGCCACGGCGGACATCCCGCACAGCCCGGCGGGGGTCAACTAGCCCCAGCCGGGTCCGCTAGCCCGTCCGCCAGCGGGTGCTACACCACTCCCGTGGACCGGAACTGGCTTCGTACCCTGCTGGAGTTCG
Organism: Deltaproteobacteria bacterium; assembly: GCA_019310195.1. Taxonomy (GTDB): domain Bacteria; phylum Myxococcota_A; class UBA9160; order UBA9160; family JAFDET01; genus JAFDET01. Next base: position 1,706 of record JAFDET010000113.1, on the reverse strand, counting down.
CTTGGGGCGGCCTGGCCGTGCAGCGCGGGCGCTCCGCCCTCACCGTGGTGGGCATGGCCGTGGGCACGGCCAGCGTGGTGGCCGTCGCCTCCATCGGGCTGGCCGGCCGCACCCACGTGGTGGGCCTGATCGAGGGCGTGGGGGCCAATCTGGTCCTGGCCCGGGGCACCAGCGAGGGCGTGAACCCCGAGTTCGTGACCACCGACGATGTGGATGCCCTGGCCGGGGCGCTTCAGGGTACGGCCACGCTGGCTCCCGTCATCGAGACCTCGCGCACGCTCTCCATCCGCGGCCAGCCCTGGCCGGTCAACCTGCTGGGCGTCACGCCGGAGTACGCCGACGTGCGCAACCTGCGGGTCTACACCGGGCGCTTCTTTCGGCCGGCGGAGGAGGGCAGCGCGGCCAAGGTGGCGCTGATCTCGCGAGAGCTGGCGACGCGGCTCTACGGCGGCGTGCTTCCGCCGGACGCCAGCGTGCGCCTCTACGACCTGCGCTTCGACATCGTGGGCATCTTCGGCGAGAGCGTGGGCACCGCGGCCGTGGTGAGGCGCAGCGAGGCTGCCGGGCTCACGGTCATCGTCCCCTACGCCACCTTGCGCCAGCTCCACGACAACCGCGAGGTGGACGTGGTCTACATGCGCGCGGCCACGGCAGGCGCCGTGCCCCAGGTGATGCAGATCGCCGAGCGCGTGCTCGCTGCGCGCCACCGCAGCATGGAGAGCATCGAGGTCGAGTCCCTCAAGCCCTTCCTGGACCTGGCGCTGCGGGTCTCCAAGGCCATTACCTTGGTGCTGCTGGCGGTGGCCGGGATCTCGCTGGTCGTGGGCGGCATCGGAATCATGAACATCATGCTGGTCACCGTGCGGGAGCGGACTCGCGACATCGGCATCCGCCTGGCCATCGGCGCCCGGCGCCGCGACATCCTGATCCAGTTCCTGCTGGAGGCCGCGCTCTTGTCCATGGTGGGCGGGGTCATCGGCGTGGCGCTGGGCGGCGGTTTGCCGCTGCTGGTGGGCGCGCTGCTGGGGGTGCAGGCGCCGGTCTCCGCCTGGAGTGTGGGCGTGGCGTTCGCCGTCTGTGTGGCCGTGGGCCTGGTCTTCGGTGTGCAGCCCGCCCGCAAGGCGGCCGGCATGAACATCGTGGACTCCCTGGCCTACGAGTAGAACCAGGAGTACAAGCATGACTACGAGCATGTGCAAGAGCATCAGCGCCGCCGTGTTCCTGACCCTGGTGATCGCATGCGGGGCGCGGACCAGCCTGAGCACCGTCTGGAAAGCCCCCGCAGCGCGGGCTCCGGTCACGCGCATCCTTGTGATCGCCATTGCCGACAATCCGATCAGCAAGCGCAGCTTCGAGGACACCTTCGCCGCAGAGCTGAACCGCCGCGGCGCCGAAGCGGCGCCGAGCTACCTGCTCCTGCCTGCGGACGAGCGGCTCAACGAGGAGATGGTGCGCGAGGTGGTCCGCCAGCGGGGCATCGAGGCGGTGGTGGTCACCCGCCTGCTCAAGGTCGACGAGGACCAGCAGTACGTTCCGCCTCGCACCGACTACGTGCGCGGCCCCTACTATCACGGCGGGCTCTACGGCTACTACGGCTCGGCCTACGACGTGGTGCACACGCCGGGCTACTGGCGCACCGTGACCATCGTGCGGCTGGAGACCCGGCTCTACGACGCCCAGACCGCGGATCTGCTCTGGGCCGCCGA
>JAFDET010000112.1 GCA_019310195.1 Deltaproteobacteria bacterium | reverse complement strand
TGGGTGCCCTCGTAGGTGCGCACCGTTTCCAGGTTCATCATGTGCCGCATGGCCTGGTAGTCGTCCACGATCCCGTTGGCGCCCAGCAGGTCCCGGGCTTCCCGCGCGATCTGCAGCGCGATGTCGACGTTGTTGCGCTTCGCAAGGGACACCATGGCATGTTCCATGCTGCCCTCGTCCTTCAGGCGGCCCAGGCGCAGGGCGAGGAGCTGGCCCTTGGTGATCTCGGTCAGCATGAAGACCAGCTTCTGCTGAGTGAGCTGCTTGCCCGCCAGCGGGCCGCCGGCGACGATGCGCTCCTTCGTGTACTCGAGTACTTCGTCGTAGCAGGCCATGGCGGCGCCCAGCGCCCCCCACGCGATGCCGTAGCGCGCCTGGGTCAGGCAGGACAGCGGTCCCTTCATGCCCTCGGCCAGGGGAAGGCGGCTCTCCTCCGGAAGCTCCACGTCGTCCAAGAAGAGCTCCGAGGTGACCGAGGCGCGCAGTGAGAACTTGCCCTTGATGTCGCGCGCTTCGAACCCCGGCGTGCCCCGCTCGACCAGGAACCCGCGTATGCCCTCTTCGGTCGAGGCCCAGACCAGCGCCACCTCGGACAGGGTGCCGTTGGTGATCCAGCGCTTGGCTCCGTTCAGCACCCAGCCGTCCCCGCGACGCTCGGCCTTGGTGCGCATGGCGGCGATGTGGCTGCCGAAGTCCGGCTCGGTGAGTCCGAAGCAGCCCACGGCCTCGCCGCTCTGCAATGCCGGAAGCCAACGCTCCTTCTGGGCGTCGGATCCGTAGGCGTGGATGGGGAACATCACCAGAGAGCCCTGGACCGACGCAAAGGAACGCAGCCCCGAGTCGCCGCGCTCCAGCTCCTGCATCACCAGGCCGTAGGCGACGTTGTTCATGCCGGCGCAGCCGTAGCCATGGAGGTTGGCGCCGAACAGGCCCAGCTCGGCCATGCCGGGAACGAGCTCCATGGGGAAGGAGCCGTCTTGGCGGATGTGCTCCTGGATCTTCGGCAGGAACTCGCGGGTGACGAACTCCCGGACGGTGTCCCGGGCCAGCCGTTCCTCGTCGGAGAGCAGCTCGTCGAGGCGCAGGAAGTCGATGCCGCTGTAGTCGGCCAACGGGGGTCCTCCTCCGCGCCGAGCCTACCAGAAGAAAAAGCCCGGCGGCTGGTGCCGCCGGGCTTACCTCTCACCGCGCGTGAACTCAGCTAGGCGCTGGCGCTCTTCTCGATGTCGGTCAGCTTCTTGTTCAGCGTGCGCAGGCGGCGATCGATCTTGGTCAGGTCGCGCTTGCTGGCGATGTTGAACATGGCGAGCACGTTGTCCACGCCGCTCTCGAGCTGCTTCTCGGCGTCCTTGCGGAGCTTGTCGGCGTCCTTGCGCAGGGTCCTGGCGCGCTTGTAGGCCGGCGTCTTGCGGACATCCGCCACCAGCTGCCGGCGACCGCGCTCGATCCGCTTCTCCAGGTCGCGGCGACCCTTCTGGATCTGCTTCTGAATCCGCGTCAGCTCCTTCTCGAGGCTGTCCGCGGCACTCTCCAAGGGGTTCTGGCCGTTGCTTCGGCTCTTCTGGGCCATGGGGCTCTCCTCCTCGGATCTTCGTCCGAGCTCTTGGTACGACCGGAAAATAACACGCTGCGTCAGCGCGTCAAGTTCTGCAAAAACGCCACATTCCTTCATTAAAACGTATGGTTGAGTGATACACTGCGTCTCGCAACCCGACGCGATGCGGCACCCCCTGGGGATCACAGCGATAGCGTCAAGAAAGTCGGGCGATCGGGCGCCTTGGCCCCAACAGCGGGAGCGATAAGCAGACCTGGGAATCGGGGGCCTTGGCCCGATTCCAGATCTTTCAATCCCCCACAGCGATGGTGAAAAGAAGCCCCGCTCCGCGCCCTCAGAACCGCGCGACCACGCTTCCCCACGAGAAGCCGGAGCCGAAGGCGGTCATGCAGACCAGGGTCCCGGGCGTGAGTTGCCCCTCGGCTGCGGCCTCGGCGAGCAGGATGGGGATCGAGGCCGCCGAGCAGTTGCCGTAGCGCTGGATGTTGGAGAGGCATTTCTCGGCCGGGATCTCGAGCTGGCCGGCCACGTATTCGTTGATCCGCAGGTTGGCCTGGTGGAAGAGGAACAGGTCTACGTCCTCCAGCTTGAGGCTGGCGGACGAGAGTGTCTGGCGCAGCACCTCGGGCATGCGGGTCACCGCGTGCTTGAAGACGAAGCGGCCTTCCATGCGCGGGAAGTGGCGTTTTTGGGCCATCACCTCCGCGTCGATTCTCACCGGCTTGTGGCCGGAGCTGGGGAACTCGAGCCAGAGCTTCTCCGCGAACTCGCCCTGGGCGTGAATGCGGCACTCGAGGATGCCCGCCGCGTCGTCGGGGTCCTCGTTGGCCTCGACCACGACGGCGCCCGCACCGTCGCCGAAGAGGACCGCCACGTCACGTCCCTCGGTGGTGAGGTCGATGCCCGTCGAGTGGACCTCACAGCCGACCACCAGCACGCGGTTGTACTGGCCGGAGCGCACCAGGGCGTTGGCCGTGGTCAGCCCGTAGAGGAAGCCCGAACACTGGGCGCGCAGGTCCATGCACGGCGTGTCCTCCAGGCCCAGCCTCTTCTGGAGGAAGAACGACGTGCCCGGGAACTCGTGCTGGGACGAGAGGGTGGCAAGCAGGATGCAGTCCAGGTCCCGGGGCTCGAGCCCGGCGCTCTCCAGGGCCTGCTCGGTGGCGCGCAGGGCCAGGTCCGCCGGCGTCTCGTCGCCGGAGCAGTAGCGGCGCTCCACGACTCCGGATCGCTGCTGGATCCATTCGTCGCTGGTATCCATCAGCGCCTCGAGGTCGTGGTTGGTGACCACGCGCTCGGGGACGTGGAACCCTGTCCCCGCGATCCTGGCTCGTCTCGTCGTCATACCCCGGTCCCCTCCACGCCGATCTGCAGGCGATGTCGCCGGAATGCGGGAATGTCCTCTTCGAAGAGCGTCGTGGCAACCCGCTCCAGCAGCTCTTGCAGGCCCTCCGCGTTCAGCGCGGAGACGGCCACACCGCGGTGCCGCACGGCGATGGCCGAACCGACCCCCTGCGGCATCCGGTCCATCTGGTTGAAGACCAGGATCTCCGGCGTGTCGGCCAGCCCGATCTCGTCCAGGACCCGGTGGACTGCTTCGATCCGCCGGTCCAGGTCCGGCGTCGCGACGTCCACCACGTGCAGGAACAAGTCGGCGTCATCCAGCTCTTCCAGCGTGGCACGGAATGCGGCCATCAGGTCTGCCGGGAGATCGCGGATGAAGCCGACCGTGTCGGTGATGATGACGTCGCGCTCGCGCGGGAAGCGCAGTCGCCGGGACGCGGTGTCCAGGGTGGCGAAGAGCTTGTCCTCGACGTGGACCTTGCTGCGCGTCAGGGCGCGCAGCAACGTGCTCTTACCCGCGTTCGTGTAGCCCACGATGGAGAGCACCGGCAGTCCTTGGCGCTTGCGTTGCTTGCGGCGACTTTCGCGGCCCTTGCGCAGCTGCTTCAGCTCCCGCTCCAAGCGGGCGACGCGCTCGCGCACGCGCCGGCGGTCCACCTCGAGCTTCGTCTCTCCGGGACCGCGCCCGCCGATACCGCCGGCCAACCGCGAGAGCGATCCATCGCGCTGGGCCAGCCGGGGCAGGCGGTACTTGAGCTGCGCCAGCTCGACCTGGAGCTTGCCGTCCCGGGACGTGGCGTGTTGCGCGAAGATGTCGAGGATGAGCTGGGTTCGGTCGATCACCCGCAGCTCGAGCCGCTCGCCCAGGTTGCGGGCCTGTGTGGGCGTCAGGTCCTGATCGAAGATCACCAGGTCGGCGTCGCTCCAGAGGGCGTGCACGACCAGATCCTGGAGCCGCCCCGCACCCAGCAGGGTCTTGGGGTCGGCGCGATGACGGTGCTGCGAGATCAGGTCTACGACCTCGACCCCGGCGGAGCGCGTCAGCTCTCGCAGCTCGGCGATCTGCATCTCCGCGTCGCCACGGTTGCGCCCGGTGGTTACCGAGACCAAGACCGCCCGCTCCGCCTCGCCGACGGCGCGCGTTCGCGCCGGGCGCGCCAGCGCTTCCTCACGTTCGCGAATCCACTCCTGGAAGTCGAAGTCGAGCTGCCCGGGAGGGACGGGATCCAGTCGCTCGATGGGTTCGTCGGCATCGGCCGAAACCGAGAGCGCCGCGGCGTAAGCCAGGGCGGGATCGCCCGTCTTCGCCGTGCCGATGGCCACGGTGGCATCCAGGCGCAACAGTGCCAGGTCGGTCAGGTCGTCCGCAGTGAGCGGCTCGTCGCCCAGGTGGGTGTGCACCAGGCGCAGGCCGCGCAAGCGGCCCCGGCCGGCGCGCATACGACCCCAGTCAGGCAACGCGATGGTTCTCGCGTCGCCCACGATGACGTGGCCCACCTGCCCGCGGCGATCCACCAGCACGCCCACTCGGCGCCCGATGTCTGCACTGATGCTGCACAGCTCTCGGGCGAGTTCCTGGGTGAGCAGGCGTTCCGGCGGCAACCGGCGGCGGAACAGTCGCTCGAGCTGGCGAACCTGGCCGGCCTTGAGGCCCTGGGTGTTGCCGAAGACCTTGATAGGCCTGAATCTAGCCGATTCTGTCCCGGCCCCAGCCTTCCCCGCGGGGCTTCCCAGCTGGGCGGGGGCGGAGGTACCCTGCCGGGTCCTTCGGGCCGTCAGTTCCCCGCTGGACCAGCCGAAAGAGAAACGATGGCTTCCGCAGCAGCGCGTGATCTCGCCGTTGTCATCCTCGCCGCAGGTCAGGGGACGCGGATGCGGTCCGCCCGCAACAAGGTCCTCCACGAGATCGCCGGCCGGCCCATGCTCGGCTTCGCGCTCGCCGCCGCCGAGACCCTGCGCCCCGAGCGGCTGGCGGTGGTGGTGGGCAAGGGCGCCGACGAGGTACGCGAGGCCTTCGCCGGCCGCGCCCGCTTCGTGCTTCAGGCGGAGCAGCGCGGCACGGGCCACGCCGTTCTCCAAGCCCAGGACTTCCTGGCCGGCTTCGACGGCGACGTGCTGATCCTCTACGGCGACACACCCCTGCTCCGCGCCGAGACCCTGCAGCGCATGCAGGAGCATCGCGACGCCACCGGTGCCGAGCTGGTCCTGCTCTCGGCCCTGCACCCGCTTCCGGGCCGGATCGTTCGCGACGCCGAGGGTCGCGTGGAGCGGATCGTGGAGACCCCCGATGCCACGCCCGAGGAGCTGCGCATCCAGGAGGGCAATACGGGCGTCTACCTGCTCTCTTCGCAGCTGCTGGAGAAGGGGCTCTCCCAGCTCGACGACCGCAACGCCCAGGGCGAGCTCTACCTGACCGACGTGGTGGGCTACGCGATCTCCGAGGGCCTGCCGGTCGAAGCCGTGATCATGGACGATCCGGAAGAGGCCCTCGGCGTCAATACCCGGGCCGAGCTGGCGCTGGCGGCCGCGGCCGTGCGGCGGCGCAAGAATCTGGAGCTCATGCAGGCCGGCGTCACCTTGGTGGACCCTGCGCACACCTACGTAGACGTGGATGTGGAGATCGGACGGGACAGCCTGCTGGAGCCCGGCTGCACCCTCAGCGGAGACACGCGGCTGGGGGAAGGCGTCGTGGTGCGCGCGAGTTGCGTGGTGGAGTCGAGCTGGATCGGCGATGACGTGACTCTGGGGCCCATGGCGCACATCCGGCCCGGCTGCCGCATCGAGCGCGGCTCGCGGATCGGCAACTTCGTCGAGGTGAAGAACAGCCACCTGGGGGAGGGCGTCAAAGCCGACCATCTGGCGTACATCGGCGATGCCGACGTGGGCGCCGGAGCAGCCTTCGGCTGTGGCGCGATCACGGTGAACTACGACTGGGATGCGAAGCACCGGACCCAGGTGGACGAAGGCGCCAACATCGGGTGCAACGCAAACCTGGTCGCACCCGTGCGGGTGGGCAAGAACGCCGCGGTGGCCGCGGGATCCACGGTGACGGGCGACGTGCCGGAAGGTGCGCTGGCGGTGGAGCGTGGGCGCCAGCGAAACGTGGAGGGTTGGCGCGAGCGCCGGCTCTCCCAGAAGAAGCAGGCGGACTGAATCATGTGTGGAATCGTCGGCTATACGGGGCGGGAGAGTCGCGCGGTCGAGGTGCTGATCGACGGCCTGCGTCGGCTCGAGTACCGGGGCTACGACTCCGCGGGCGTGGCCGTGATCGAGGACGGGGAGATCGCGGTACGCCGTACCCAGGGCAAGATCAGCGCGCTGGAGTCGCTGCTCTCCCAGAAGCCGTTGACGGGTCGGGTGGGCATCGGCCACACGCGCTGGGCCACCCACGGCAAGCCCTCTACGCGCAACGCGCACCCGCACCGGGCCGGCAAGACGGTGATCGTGCAGAACGGCATCGTCGAGAACTACACCGAGCTGCGGGTCGAGCTGGAGGCGGCCGGTCGCGAGATGTCCTCGGAGACCGACACCGAGCTGATTGCGCACCTGATCGACGAGGCCCTCGAGGAGGGCGACGACCTGCTGACCGCCACGCGCAAGGCGACGGCCCGTGTCCAGGGCTCCTACGCACTGGGTGTCCTGTGCGAGGACGACCCGGATCACATCGTGGCGGCGAAGAACGGCGGCAGCCCGATCATCCTGGGCCTGGGCGAGAAGGCCTCCTTCCTGGCCAGCGACATCCCCGCGATTCTCCCCTACACGCGGGACATGCTCTTCCTTCGGGACGGCGAGTACGCGGTGCTCTCCCCCGACGGCGTCCAGGTGGTGGATACCGACGGACGTCCCGTCGATCGCGAGCCCAAGGCCATCCAGTGGGACCCCGTGTCGGCGGAGAAGGGCGGCTACGACCGCTTCATGCAGAAGGAGATCTTCGAGCAGCCTCGCGCCATCACCGACACCATCGGAACCCGTGTCCTGGAGACCGAAGGCAACATCGACCTCAACGGGATCGACCTCTCGCCGGAAGCCGTCGCGGGGATCCGGCGCATCTACATGGTGGCCTGCGGCACCGCCTATTACTCCTGCATGGTCGGCAAGTACATGCTCGAGCAGATCGCGGGCATCCCGACCGAAGTCGATCTGGCCAGCGAGTTCCGCTACCGGCGGCCGATCCTGGACGAGTCCACGTTGATCCTGCCGGTGTCCCAGTCGGGCGAGACCGCCGACACCCTGGCGGCCCTGCGCGAGGGCAAGGCCCATGGCTCACGCGTGCTGGCCGTCAGCAACACCCGGGACTCGACCATCGCCCGGGAGAGCGACGACGTGCTCTATACCCAGGCCGGGCCGGAGATCGGCGTGGCCTCCACCAAGGCCTTTACCACCCAGATCGTGGCCCACTACCTGCTGGCGCTGAAGATGGGGATCGCCGCCGGCCGCGTGGGTGCGGATGACGCCCACAGCCACGTGAGCCAGCTGCTGAGCCTTCCGCGCATGGTGGAGCAGGTGCTCCAGCTCGACGGCCCGGTGCGGGAGATTGCGCGGCGCTACTTCAAGGCGCCGAACTTCCTCTTCCTGGGCCGCGGCATCATGTACCCGATCGCCCTGGAAGGAGCGCTCAAGCTCAAAGAGATCTCGTACATCCACGCCGAGGGGTACGCGGCGGGTGAGATGAAGCACGGGCCCATCGCCCTGATCGACGAGAACATGCCCGTGGTCGTGATCGCCAACCAGAGCCCGGTCTACGACAAGATCATCTCCAACCTGGAGCAGGTGCGCGCCCGTGAGGGCCGCGTGATCGCGGTCGCCAGCGACGGCGACGACGCCATCGCCGACAAGGCCAACGAGGTGATCCGGATCCCGGATCTGGGCGAGTACCTGACCGCGGTGATCGCCACGATTCCGCTCCAGCTTCTCGCCTACCACGTGGCCACCCTGAAGGGGACGGACGTGGACCAGCCCCGGAACCTGGCCAAGAGCGTCACGGTCGAGTAGCGGCCGCTCCCCGCAGCGAGGGCGACGACGCGGCGCTACTCTCGCGCCTTCCCTTTCCGCCCCGCAGCCCTCCGGGAGAACTCGTGCTCGCCGATTCGATTCTCGAGGGCCTCAACCCCGAGCAGCGCGAGGCGGTTACCTCCACCGAGGGTCCGCTGCTGGTGCTGGCGGGTGCGGGCAGTGGCAAGACCCGTGTGCTCGTGCACCGGATCGCCTGGCTGGTCGGCGTCTGCGGCATCCCGCCCGAGGGCATCCTGGCCGTGACCTTCACCAACAAGGCCGCCGGCGAGATGCGGGAGCGTGTCGAGAAGCTGTTGGGCCCCGAGGCCGAGGCGCTCTGGTGCTCGACGTTCCACTCGGCGTGCGTGCGCATCCTGCGCCGGGAGGCCGGGCACCTGGGCTTGTCTCGGGGCTTCGCCATCTACGACGACGACGACAGCCGGCAGGCGATCAAGGAGGCCCTGCGGCGTAAGGAGCTCGACCCCAAGACCCACGATCCGCGGCGCCTGCGCTGGCGCATCGACCAGTTCAAGAACCAGGGGATCCTTCCTGCAGGCGCATCCGAGCAGGCCACGGACATGGACGCGGAGCTCACCGCAGAGCTGTACGCCAGCTACCAGCGCATCCTGGCCGAGAACGAGGCGCTGGACTTCGGCGACCTGCTGCTCCAGACCACGGTGCTCTTCCAGCAGCACCCGGAGGTCCTGGCGCACTACCGACGGCGTTGGCAGTACGTCCTCGTGGACGAGTACCAGGACACCAACCGCGTGCAGTACAACCTGGTCACCCAGCTCGTCGAAGAGCACCAGAACCTGTGTAGCGTTGGCGATCCTGATCAAAGTATCTACGCATGGCGAAACGCCGACATCCGCAACATCCTGGACTTCGAGCGGGACTTTCCGAAGGCGAAGGTGGTGCGTCTGGAGCGCAACTACCGCTCCACCCAGCCCATCTTGAGCGGCGCCGTCGCGGTCGTGTCCAACAACGTGGAGCGGCTGGAGAAGGCGCTCTATACCGAGCGCGAGGAAGGTGAGCGCATCCGCGTGTACCACGCCCGTGACGACCGCGACGAAGCCCAGTTCGCCGTGCGCCAGATCATCGACGAGGTTCGCAAGGGCGGTCGCCCCTACCGGGACTTCGCGATCTTCTACCGCACCAATGCACAGTCGCGACCCTTCGAGGAGGAGTTCCTCAAGTACGACGTGCCCTACACGGTGGTGGGCGGGGTCCGCTTCTACGCCCGGGCCGAGGTGAAGGACGCGCTGGCCTACCTGCGGGCGGCGCTGAACCCGGCCGACTCCGTTGCCGTGCGACGCATCGTGAACAACCCGCCCCGGGGCATCGGCAAGGCCACCGTGGAGCGCGCGGCGTCCGCGGCCGACGCCGGAGGCGTCTCTCTGCTGGAGGGCCTGCGCATCGTGGCGGGTGAGGGCGGCCGTGCCGGAAGCAAGATTGCCGCCTTCCTGAAGGTGGTCGACGGGCTGGCCCGCGAGCTTCCGGAGCTCTCACCGGCCGATGCCATCGCCTGCGTGCTGGACCGCAGCGGCTACCTGCGCCACCTGGAGCAGCAGGGCACGACGGAGGCCGAGGGGCGCCTGGAGAACCTGCGCGAGCTGCTGGCCGGCGCCGACGATTTCGCGCGCGCCAACGCCGCGCTCGGCGACGACGAGCGTTCGCCCCTGGAGCTCTTCCTGGAGGAGGTGGCGCTGGTCGCCGACATCGATCAGCACGATACCCGCGCCGACCGCGTCTCCATGATGACCGTGCACTCGGCCAAGGGGCTCGAGTATCCGATCGTTTTCCTGGTGGGCCTGGAGGAAGGCATCTTTCCCCACGCCGCATCCGCCCGGGACGAGCGCGGCGTCGAAGAGGAGCGGCGCCTCTGCTACGTGGGCATGACCCGGGCCATGGAGCGGTTGACGATCTCTTGCGCGGAGGAGCGCCGGCGCTTCGGCTCGCGCAGCTACCAGGTCCCGTCGCGCTTCCTGTCCGAGATTCCCGAGGAGCTGGTCGAAGGTGAGCTGCCCGGCGGC
>JAFDET010000343.1 GCA_019310195.1 Deltaproteobacteria bacterium | reverse complement strand
CGAGAAGACGACGGCGACGATCAGCACAGTGGCGAACAGCAGCTTCCGCAGTGGAAGTCCTCCTGAAGAACCGGGTCCTCCGGCGAGCGGACGGAAGCGGCGAGCGCGCCGCTCCGCGTCAGCGCACCGGCGGCGGCGCTCCCAGACGCCGGAAGCGAGCGGCCTCCGCCGCACGGGGCGCGGCGGAGGCCGTCACAATGGTTGCCTCGAAAGCCCGGTGCATGGAGCGGCGCACATTCCTCCCCCTTCTCGACGTCACCGGGGCTCCAGCGGATTTAAGCACGGATCCCGACGGCCCGGAAAGTGAAATCCCAAAGAAATGGGGTACGGTCCAGTCATGTGCGACGCACTGGTTGCCCTCGGGGAACACACCGCGAACGGTGCGACGATCTTCGCCAAGAACAGCGATCGGAAACCCGGCGAATGTCAGCCGTTCGTGCAGCATCCGGCGGCAGCGCACGCCCCCGGGTGCCGCGTGCGCTGCACGCACCTCGAGATTCCCCAGGTGGCCGAGACCTACCGCGTCATGGGCCATTCGCCGTGGTGGGTCTGGGGATTCGAGCACGGGGTCAACGAGCACGCCGTCGCCTGCGGCAACCTGACGGTGTTTTCCAACGAGCCCATCGAGGAAACTCCCGGTCTGATCGGGATGGACCTGGTGCGCCTGGGCCTGGAGCGCGGCCGAACGGCCCGGGAAACCCTGGAGATCATCGCAGGCCTGATCGAGACCCACGGACAGGGCGGCCCGGCCCTGGCCCCCGACGGGACGGGCTACCACAACGCGTTCCAGATTGCAGACCCGGAGGAGGCCTGGGTCCTCGAGACGTCCAACCGTCGCTGGGCGGCCCGCCGCGTGCGGTTGGGCGCCTGCTCCAACCACATGTCCCTGGGCCGCGACTGGGAGATCGCGTCGACGGACCTGGAGAGCTTCGCGCGCGGTGAGGGCTGGTGGGAGCGCAACGGGCGCATCGACGTGGCCGGCGCCTACCGCAACCCCCACGTGCCGCCTCACATTTCCGAGGGTCGCCAGCGCAACGCCACGCAGCGCCTGGCGGAGAGCGACGGCGCCCTGGACGTGGCGCGCATGCAGGCGATCTTGCGGGACCACGGCGATCGGGGCGCCGCGTGGGAGCCTGGAACCGACCCGGCCGAGGAGGCCCACTTCACCGTCTGCGCCCACAGCGAGCCGGTCCACCGCACCACCGCCAGCCTGGTGGCCGAGCTTCCCGCCGAGCGCGAGCGGCCCTGGCCCGTGTGGATCGGGTTCGACACGCCGTGCAGCAGCATCTTCCTGCCGGTCTACGTAGACGGACTGATCCCGGCCGAGCTGGCGGCCGGCGGCCCCCAGCCGGGCGGGGAGTCAGCCTGGTGGATCTTCCATGCGCTGGGCGAGCGGGTGTCGCGGGATGGATCGACGCGCACGCCGCTGGTACGCCGGGCCTTCGAACCCCTGGAGAGCAAGCTCGAAGCGGACCGCCTGGACGCCGAGGCGCGGGCGATGGCCGCGCCCAATCAGGACGAGCGAGCGCGCATCTTGTCCGAGTTCATGGCCCGCGCACTGAGCGAGACGCTGGAGCGCACCCGAGAACTCTGCGACCGGCTCTCCGACCCGTAGCCCCGAGGCGCATCAAAGGGCAACAAGAGCCTGCGGCCCGCAAGCGCCGCCCTGCGAGCAGGGCCGTGCAAGCGGGGTGCGCTGCGGTGCGCGCAGTGAGCCAGAGGCGAACGTAGTGCGGGCCCCCGCCGGCTATGCGCGTTGCGCTTCGGCTTCGGGCGGCATGGGGCGCACGCGTCGCACGCCGGCGAAGTAATCCTCGCGCAACTCCCACGCGACCCCGAGTGCGGTCAAGATTTGTCGCTTGGTTGCCTGACGACAGCTGAGTCCGCGCTCCACTGCATAGATCGTGCGCGGCGAAACGCCGGCGCGATCGGCAAGTTCAGTCTGCGTCCAGCCCCGAGCCTGGCGTGCAGCGCGAATCCGGTTCATCGCTCCGAGACCTCGAAAGCCTTTGGAAAACGCATACATGGTAGCTGCGCTCCGGAGCCCGCGCCCGGCGCCGCAAGGCCGGCGCGGGGAGCCCCAGAGCGATTCCCGGGACGAGTCCCCTCGGGGATCGGACTACTGGCGCAGCGTGTAAGGGATGGGGGCGGCCGAGGCCACCAGGTCGACGGCGCCGAACGTGAGCGGCATGCGGGCGGCCACCACCAGGGCCCGCGTCGACGGCTCCCCACCCGGCGTGGGCATGCTGGGGCCAAGTCCCACCATGCTCCAGACCGCCAGTGTGGCGCCCAGGGCTCCGAGCGCCGGAAGCTGCCAGCCCAGCTTCGGTTCGGGCCGCCGGGCCGGGGCCCAGCGGGCCAAGGCCTGGAGGCGACCATCCGTGTCGTGGCTCGCGGCCAGCGGCAGCATGCCCGCGGGCACCGCCCGCAGCAGGGATTCCGCGGCCCGGTGCTCGGCCAGGGTTCGCCGGCAGCGGCGGCAGCCCTCCAGATGAGCTCGCAGCTTGGCCTCCTCGGCCGGGGCCAGCAGTCCGTCCAGCAGGGCCGGAAGCCGGCGGCGCGCGCGTCCATGCCTCATGATCGGTCCTTCCGGCGGGCCAGGTCCCGGGCCATGGGGCCCAGGGCCCGGCGCAGCTCCTCGCGGCCGCGCCGCAGCCAGGTGCCCACGGTGGCCATGGGGACGCCCTCGCGTTCCGCGATCTCGGTGTTGGACAGGCCCCAGACGATGCGCAGCACAAGGACCCGGCGATGCTGCGGCTTCACGTCCAGCAACGCCTGGGCTACGGCGCCCATGATCTCGCTCTCGAAGACGCGTGATTCCTGACCCGGGCGCACGCTGTCGGCCTCGGCATCCACCAGCCGGGCCAGGTTGGCCTCTTCCAGGGCGGTGGAGCGACGCCGCGCGCGCAGCACGTTGATCGCCGCGTTGGAAGCCGACCGGTACAGGTAGGTCCACAGGCTGGCGCGACCGCCGTAGGCCGCGTCGGGCAGCGCCAGGGTAGGTCCACAGGCTGGCGCGACCGCCGTAGGCCGCGTCGGGCAGCGCCAGGAACACGCGCTGGACGACGTCCTCGGCGTCGGCCCGGTTGCCCACGATGCGGTACGCGACGGCTTCCAGGCGATGCCGGTAGCGACGATGCAGCTCCGACAGGGCCCGCGCGTCGCCGCGCAGCCAGAGCCGATCGATGTCGCGGTCGGGGAGCTCGGTCAACGCCGCCTCCACCGCACCGGGTCGGGACCCCACGCACTGTCCCCCAGTCGTTGCCTTCACCCAGGGTAGACGCCCGCGGCACGCGAGTGAATTCGAATCGCTCCAGGTTCCCGCGGGGACAGAAGGTTCTCCCGAGGTGTCCGGCTCGCGGCCGGCCTCCGGCCAGCGCAGGTCCAGGGTCGCCTGGCCGCAGCGCACGGTGATGCGCTCGCCTCCGAAAGCCGCTTGAACCCAGGGACAGGCGTAGCGGGGATAGCCGCCCAGCGGCACCGGCTGGCCGTCCCTCACGAATGGGCCGGACCAGCCGAGCTCGAGCCTCCCCTGGCTCGGCGAGGTGTAGACGACCTGCCGGTCGCCGAAGTCCAGCGGCGCGCCCGCCACGCGTTCCACGAACACGCGGAAGCTACCGTGCTCGGCGCGGCTGCCCAGCTCGCAGATCCAGGCCGCGTCCCAGCCCGGCGCCAGCCACTCGCGGCCGGCGTCCTCGCCCGGCTCGCTTTGCCAATGGCCGGGGCTACGGCTGCGCAGAGCCAGATAAGCTTGCCCGCGGCGCGCGAACATCCAGCCGCGCTGCTCGCGCACCTCGTCGAAGCGGTCGCGGGGCAGCCAGGCGTGGGTGTAGCCGTTCTTGTTGCGCACGTAGAGGGCGGGCCGGTGGCGGTCGATGCGATACAGGCAGATCACCACGTTCCGGAACTGTGCCACGCGCGGCAGGCTGGCGGACCCCGTCCAGTGGCTCGGCGACCGCGCGCTGCGCGGACCCGGGTGGGTGGTGAAGCAGACCGCATCGGGCCCCAGCGTCGCCTGCCACAGGTGCTGCTGGTCGCCGCCGAAGCCCGGGCGCCAGTCCTGGGCGCTGCTCAGCATGTACTCGGGCGTGCGGTAGGTGGTGACGTTGACCTCCGGGCGCAGGTTCCGGGTGATGTCGCGCTCCAGGATCCGCGCCGCCAACGGAAGCAGGCGCCAGCGGCGCAGCCGCTCGAGCAGCGGCCGGCCCAGCTTGAAGGGCCGGAAGAACTCGTTCTCCCACCAGTTGTAGGCGTCGAGCAGGCGCGTGAAGAGCGTGAACGTCAGCGGGTGCGTGTAGGCCTCCATGGAGAGCCACACCATTCCGTCCTCCAGGTCGCGGTAGCCCAGGCCCCAACGCGCGCCCTCCTCCACGCGGATGCCCATGCGCTGGCGCACCTCGAAGGAGGATCGCTCGGCGGCGCGGGCCACCTCCCACAGAACGCGCGGCACCCGGTAGCCCGTGGACAGCGCGAGGCAGGGCGCGCTCATGTTCTCCAGCCGGGCGAAGCTGCCGGTGCCGAACACCAGCTTGGAGGTGTCGCTGGTGCTCTCCTCCCGGGCCCACTTCTTCATGCGCTCGTAGGAGCGCCCGTGGCTGCTGCCGAAGACCCCTCGATGCGAGTGCAGGGCCAGGTCCAGCAGGAAGAGGTCAAGCACTATCGCGGCGCGCCGGGCCAGCTCTTCGTCCTCGGCGAAGTCCACCAGACTCAGCAGCGCGGTCATGTCCTCGTCGTAGTACACATGGGACAGCCACTCGCTCTGGCCGGTGCGGAAGCGCAGCTCCAGCCAGCGCAGGATGCGCTGCCCGGCGCGCGCGCGAAGCTCGCGTCCGGTAGCGCCGGAGCTTTCGAAGGCATGCCGCGGGAAGAGCCCTCCCGCCAGGAAGGCGGCGGATGCGAACAGGATCTGGTGGTTCTCGGTCCAGGAGCAGAGCGAGTCGATTCCGGGCTCATCGGGCCAGTACTTGAACCCCAGCACCGAGGCGCGCATACGGGTCCAGAGCGGCGCGGGGATGCGCGGATCGTCGGGGAACTGGTGCAGCAGGCGCAGGATCGCGTGCATCACGAAGTCCGCGCAGTCGCGGCGCTCGTCGATGTGGTCCAGGGCGGAGCCGATCACGGCGACGTGGGGCTCGCCGCCGGCGGCCATCCGGGCCGTCTCGTGGAAGACCCCAGACAGATGTTCCGGCGCCGGCGAGCGCCGCACGTGCTCCAGGAAGGCCTGCCGGCGGGCCTCGTAGTCCGACTCGAAGCAGGTCTCGGAGAAGGGATCCTCGACGGCATGCTCCGGATAGCCCGACGGGGCAGAGCCGTCCCGCGCCAGCGTGTAGACCGCGCCCGGGATCGGCGGGGTGTCGTCTCTCACAGCCAGGGCTCCACGCGCTCTCGCCAAGCTCGTTGAGGATCGTCCAGCAGTTCCAAGCGACGGGCGCAGTCGAAGAGCAGCACGCGCTCGGATGCGGGCCGCCGCGGCGCGCGCGGGTGGATGCCGTCGTGCTCCAGCAGGCCGGCAATGTGCAGGAACTGGGCGGCGGCGTGCTTGTAGGCCGGGATCGGCTCCCGGAAGCCGACGTTGCCCAGGTGCTGGAGCGCATCGTTGCGCTCCAGGAACGACGCCTCGCCCGCGGCCAACGCGCGATCGCGTTCGGCGAAGCGTTCGGGTGCGAAGGTGGCGAGGCCCAGCAGGTAGTCGCTGCCGTAGGCCACCAGGTCGATGGCCAGGTCGTTGCCGGTGTAGAGGCGGTAGTCCGGGCGAACGCGGTCGCGCGCCGCCAGGCGCCGAAGCTCCACCCCGCGCTCCAGGGACGAGTGCTTCGAGCCGAGGATGTTCTCGACGGCGAGGATGCGCTCGAAGGTCTCGTCGTCCCAGATCTCTCCGTGGGGCGCGAAGCGCGGCGAGAGCTCGAAGGCCAGCGCACCGCCGGCTGCGGGCTCCACCAGTTCGGCGTAGAAGGCCGCCTTGTCCGCGGGGCCCAGGGCGTGCATGGCCCGGCTCTGCACCAGCACCGGGCGGGCGCCGCGGGCTGCGATGGCCTCGAGACCGGCGCGCCAGTCGCGCGG
>JAFDET010000342.1 GCA_019310195.1 Deltaproteobacteria bacterium | reverse complement strand
CCGACTGCGGCAGGTTCGCATTCCCGAAGAGCTGATCGCAGCTGTAGGTCGTGCTGGCCCCCCGGCCGCGGTCGATCTGGTGCGGCACCTGCGTCTCGGCCAAGACGTTTCCGTCGAGATCCACGAGTCCGAAGGCCACGGGGAAACAGGGTTGGGTGCCTCCTGAGGTGCTGGAGCGGCGGACCGATCGATCCGCTCTGCACCGGCGTTCCCCGCTCGGGCAGAACCCGTTGGAGCCGGCCCGGGGGAAGTCGAGCGGCCCTACGACGTCGCTCGGACCTCGCTCGATGCCATGTCGCTGCTGGCACGTTGACTCGCGGGTCAATCCAGGAGAACCCCCCGAATGAACTTCGATTTTTCCGAAGACCAGAAGCTTCTCCAGAAGACGGTGCGCGACTACCTGGAGGAGCACTCGCCCCTCACGGCCGCGCGCGAGGTCCTGGAGGGACCGGCCACCTACTCCCCCGATCTCTGGAAGGGCGCCGCCGAGCTGGGCTGGCTGGGCGCCACCATCCCGGAGGAGCACGGCGGCGCGGGCTTCGGCCACCTGGAGCTGTGCCTGATCGCCGAGGAAGTCGGGCGCGCCCTGGCCCCCATCCCCTTCTCTTCCTCGGTCTACCTGGCCACCGAGGCCGTGCTGCGGCTCGGCAACGACGCCCAGCAGAAGGCGCTGCTGCCCGGCCTGGCCAACGGCGAGCAGATCGGCAGCTTCGCCCTGGCCGAGAAGCCGGGCACGCCGACCGCCGACTCCATCCAGTGCGCCTTTCGGGACGGCAAGCTCACCGGCACCAAGATCGCCGTGGCCGACGGAGAGGCTGCCAGCTTCGCAGTGGTCGCCGCGCGCGGCCCCGAGGGCGTGTCGCTGGTGATCGTGAACCTGGACGCCGACGGCGTGAGCCGCGAGAGCCTGGACTCCTTCGACGGCGCGCGCCCCCAGGCCGACCTGGTCTTCGACGGCGCACCCGCGGAGCTGCTGGGCACGGCCGGCCAGGGCTTCGAGCACGCCGAGTCGCTGCTGGACCGCGCGGCCGTGCTGATGGCCTTCGAGCAGGTGGGCGCCGCCGAGCGCGCCTTCGACATCACCAAGGAGTTCACCCTGGGCCGCTACGCCTTCGGGCGGCCGGTGGCGTCCTTCCAGGCGGTGAAGCACCGGCTGGCGGACCTGTGGTGCGCCATCGAGCTGGCTCGCTCCAATTCTTATTACGGCGCCTGGGCGCTCTCCGGCGACGAGCCGGAGCTGGCCGTGGCTGCGCCCGGCGCACGCGTCGCCGCCACCGAAGCGCTGGAGCTGGCCGCCGAAGAGATGATCCAGCTCCACGGCGGCGTCGGCTTCACCTGGGAGTACGACTGCCACCTCTTCTACCGCCGCTCCAAGTTCCTGGGCCTCACGCTCGGGAGCGCACGAGACTGGCGCGACAAGCTCGTCCGACGCCTCGCGGCGCAACAGGCCTAGGAGACCCCCATGGACTTCAACGACACCCCCGAAGAAGCGGCCTTCCGCGCCGAGGCGCGCGCCTGGCTCGAGGCGAACGCGGAGCTGCGCGACCCCGACGAGCGCTACGCCGGAATCCTCCAGGAGACCGAGCGCCCCGAGAAGCTGAAGTGGGCCCAGGAGTGGCAGAAGAAGAAGGCCGACGCGGGCTGGGCCTGCATCACCTGGCCCGTCGAGTACGGTGGCCGCGGCGCCAGCTCGATCCAGAGCGTGATCTGGGGCCAGGAGGAGGCGAAGTTCAAGACGCCGCCGCCGGTCTTCTCCATCGGCATCGGCATGTGCGGGCCGACCATCCTGACCCACGGCACCGACGAGCAGAAGGCCCGCTGGATTCCCAAGCTGGTCTCCGGCGAGGAGATCTGGTGCCAGCTCTTCAGCGAGCCCAACGCCGGCTCGGACCTGGCGGGCCTGCGCATGACGGCCGTCCGGGACGGCGACGACTGGGTGGTGAACGGCCAGAAGATCTGGACCACCGGCGCCCAGTTCTGCGACTGGGGGATCCTGGTCACGCGCCACGACGCCAACGTGCCCAAGCACGCGGGCCTCACCTACTTCGTGGTGGACATGCACTCGCCCGGGATCGAGGTGCGCAAGATCACCCAGATCAACAAGGCCACGGCCTTCAACGAGGTCTTCTACAGCGACGTGCGCATTCCGGACGCCAACCGGATCGGCGCCGTGGGCGACGGCTGGCGCGTGGCCATCACGACGCTGATGAACGAGCGCGCTTCGATCGGCGGCGGCGGCGGGGCGGGCGACCCGGTCGCCGAGCTGATCGGCCTGGCGCAGGAGATCGAGATCGACGGCCGGCCGGCGCTGGAGGACGCCTCGGTGCGCCAGCGGATCGCCGACTTCTACATCAAGCGCAAGGGCATCCAGTACACCAGCTACCGCACGCTGACCGCGCTGTCCCAGGGCAAGATCCCGGGCCCCGAGGCCAGCATGGGCAAGCTGGTGGGCGCCAAGCTCATGCAGGAGATGGGCTCCTTCGGCATGGACCTGGCCGGCGTGGCCGGGAGCCTGAACAAGAAGTCTGCGCCGGGCGACGGCTCCTGGCAGGCGCAGTTCCTGGCGGCACCGGGCCTGCGCATCGCCGGCGGCACCGACGAGATCCTGCGCAACATCATCGCCGAGCGCGTGCTGCGGCTCCCGCCCGAAACGAGGCTCGACAAGGAGGTCGCGTTCCGCGACGTGCCGAGCGGCAGCGCCTGAAACGCCGGCCGTGAAGATTCGCGAGGCGACGCAGGACGACGCCGCCTTCCTGGCGTGGGTGAAGCTGATCGCCGCGCGCTCGCACCTGACCTACGGCCCCTGGGACCACATCCTGGACCTGCCCGAGCCGGAGACCCTCGCGTTCCTCGAGCAGCTCTGCCTCACCGACACCGTCCACTGGTGCCACTACTCCCGCTTCCTGGTGGCGGAGGTGGGCGGCGAGCCGGCGGGGGCGCTGTGCGCCTTCGACCCCCAGCAGCACGGGGGACGCGCCCTGGGCGTCGCCATGGTGGGCGTGCTACAGCAGGAAGAGACCGAGACCGACCTTCGCGAGTTCGCGCTGCGGGCCGCAGCCATGAGCACCTGCATGCCGGACTACGCCGAGGGCGCTTGGGTGGTGGAGAACGTGGCCACGCGGCCCGAGTTCCGCGGGCGCGGCATCGTACAGGACCTGCTCAGCGCGGCGCTGGATCGCGGCCGCGAGCAGGGCTTCACCCGCGGCCAGATCGCCGTCCTGATCGGCAACGAGACGGCCCGCCGCGCCTACATCCGCGCCGGCTTCGAGCCCGACCTGGAGAAGCGCCACCCCGACTACGCGGCGGCCCTGGGCTGCCCCGGCATCGAGCGCCTGCTGCGGGACCTGTAGGCAGCGCGAGCTAGACTCGCGCGA
>JAFDET010000111.1 GCA_019310195.1 Deltaproteobacteria bacterium | reverse complement strand
TGCGCCCGGTGCAGCACCATCAGCTTCTGCCAGACCTTGCGAGAGAGACCCGTGGTCAGGTTCCCCACCTCAGTCACCGCATCCAGCACCACCGGGTCGTCGAACTCGGCCACGTAGAGGGTGGCCACCTTCCCGGTCAGCGCCAGCATCTCGGAGCAGTAGTCGAGGTAGCGGCCCAGCTCGGCGGCGCTCATCTCGCGCCGGGGCGACGAGGCAGTGCCGCCGGATCCGGAGAGAAGCTGCTCCGGGTCCTTGGTGAGTTGGTGCATGTCGATGATGTGGGCGATGACGTGCAGCGCGCGCAATCCCCGGCGGCGTTTGAGGCGGGCGTCCACGGTGATCAGGAAGAAGACCGCGGCTCCGATCAGCACCACGTCGTTGATGCCGGATTCGAGGACCAGCACGAAATCCACCACGTTCATGGTGCGGCCCGGAACGTCGAGCCGCCCCAGGGTGACCAGCAGGCCCGCCGCGATGACGCCGATCAGCACCCAGGCGCCGATCCGCAACGGCAGGTTGGGCTCGGCGATCACGCGGGCGCGCTCCTAGGCGCGCTGGGCCACGGCCAGCAGGTCCCCGCACTGCTGCTCCAAGCCCGATTTGGGGAAGCGCTCGGCGATGCGGCGCCCGAGGGTCTCGACCGTCTCCACGACGTGCTGGGACTCGAGCCGCGGCGGCGTCCTCTCCATGCACGCTGGATCGGGCGACCTCCGGGTGGGCTTGATCGCCCGCTGGAAGACCGGCTGCCCCGGGCGGGGGCCCTCCCGGGCGTGTGGTAGATTTCGGTCGGCGCGGCGAGGCGGGATCGCAGGGTCCCGCCCGATCGGCGGCACCCGTGAACCCCGTCAGGTCCGGAAGGAAGCAGCGGTAGCGGAGGTCCCGAGGCGGGTGGGGGTGCCCTGCGATCTATCCTCGTCGCGCCCCAACCCAGTCGAGCGAGGTCGGCGACACCCCGTTGAGCTACCAGGTTCTCGCACGCAAGTGGCGGCCCCAGGGCTTCGACGACGTCTTCGGGCAGGCGCACGTCACCACGCCGCTGCGCAACGCGATCCGAACCGACCGCGTGCCCCACGCCATCCTGCTGTGCGGCCCGCGCGGGGTGGGCAAGACCACGCTGGCGCGGATCCTGGCCCGTTGCCTGAACTGCGAGAAGGGACCCACCGAGACCCCCTGCGGCACCTGCGCCTCGTGCGCCGAGATCGCGGAGGGCCGCTCCACGGACGTCCAGGAAGTCGACGCGGCCAGCCGCACCAGCGTGGACGACGTACGCGAGCTGATCGAGGCGGTGCGCTACGCGCCCTCGCCCGGCAAGCACCGGATCTTCGTGGTGGACGAGGTGCACATGCTCTCCACCGCGGCCTTCAACGCGCTGCTCAAGACCCTGGAAGAACCGCCGCCGCGCAGCCTGTTCGTCTTCTGCACGACCAACCCGGAGAAGATTCCCTTCACGGTGGTGTCGCGCTGCCAGCGCTACGACCTGCGGCGCATCGCGACGCCGGAGATCGTGGCGCGCCTGGAGGAGATCGCGAAGGCCGAGAAGGTCTCGCTCTCCAAGGCCAGCATGGGGGCCCTCGCCCGCGAGAGCCAGGGCTCCCTGCGCGACGCCCTGACCCTGCTGGATCAGGTGCTGGCAGCGGGCGGCGGTGAGGTGGACGACGCCCAGGTGGCGGACCTGCTGGACCTGATCGACCGCCGCATGCTGCTGGCCATCGCCCAGGCGTGCGTGGAGGGAGAGGCGGCGGCCGCACTGGAGGCCTGCGGGCGCGCGGCGGAGGCGGGCATCGACCCCCGGCGCCTGGGCGGCGAGCTCTTGCAGACCCTTCGCGACCTGGTGGTGCTGCGCGTCGCGCCCGACGCCGGACTGGTGGAGGCGAGCGAGGAAGAGCTGGAGGAGCTGCGCGCCCTGGCCGCAGCCTCGGAGGAGCCGCGCCTGCGCCGCATGTTCCGCGCCCTGCTGCGCGAGCAGGAGGACCTGGCCTGGGCGCCGCAGCCCTACGCCGTGCTGGAGATGGCGCTGGTGCGCCTGGCCGGCATGCCCTCGGGCGACGACGTAGCGGCGCTGCTCTCGCGCCTGGACGCACTGGAACGCCAGCTCGCCAGCGGCGGCACGCCCCCGCCCCGCGGCGGCTCCAGCGGCGGCGGCGGAGGCGGCCCACGCCGCAAGGCCGAAGCCCCGCAGCAAGAGCGAAGCGAAGCCCAGCAACAAGACCGCCCCTCAGCCGCAGAAGCATCCGCCGCCGCACCGGAGCCCGAGGCCCGCAAGCCCGGCGCCCCGGAGCCCGCAAGCGCACCGGACCCCGTACGCCGGGCGCGCAGCGAGGCGCAGCCGAGCGAAGAGCAGGCCCCTGCAAGAATAAGCGACACCCAGGCAACGCCAAGCCCCCACGTCGCGCCGGACGCCCCCTTGGACGTCGTCTTCGACCAGCTCCGCCGCTTCGCCCAGGAGCGCAACCGCGGCCTGTTCGCCGCGCTGGAGGGCGGCCGGCTCGTGGCGCGCACCAGCGAACGACTCCGGGTCGTGGTGCCCGCGGCCTTCGCCGCCCGCCGCCTCGAGGCGCGCCGTGACGACCTGGAGACCGTGTGCGAGCAGTTCTTCGGCTCGCGCCTGGTCGTCGAGGTGGAGTCCGCGGACCAGGCGCCCCAGGCGGAGCAGCAGCGCGCGGCTCAAACCGATCTGGCGCGGCGGCGGCGCCAGCAGGCGCTGGATCACCCCGCCGTGAACGACACCATGGACATCCTCGGCGGCCAGATCGTCGAGATCCGCCCCCTGGACGGCCCCCACACGTGAGCACTCCGGACCTCAACCAGATCCTCGAGCAAGCACGCCAGATGCAGGAGAAGCTTGCGGAAGTGCAGCGCCAGCTCGCACAGCGCCGGGTCGAGGCCTCCTCGGGCGGCGGCATGGTGACGGCGGTGGCCACGGGGGAGCTGCGCATCGCCGAGATCCGCATCGAGCCCCAGCTCCTGCAGGGCCCAGACGCCAGCATGCTGCCGGATCTGGTGGTGGCGGCCGTGAATGCCGCCCTGAGCGAAGCCCAGCGCACCGTCTCGGAAGAGCTGGCGCGGGTGGCCGGGCCGGGCCTGGGGATCCCCGGCATGCCCGGTCCGGGGTAGGATGCGCAGCGCACCGCCCATCGAGCGGCTCGTCAGCAACCTGAAGCGGCTTCCCGGAATCGGCGAGAAGTCCGCGACACGCCTTGCGTTCTTCCTTCTCGGAGCCAACGAGACCCAGGTTCAGGAGCTGTCCGACGCCATCGCCCGCGTGAAGAAGGACATTGTCCTGTGCGAGGAGTGCTTCGACCTGACGGACCACTCCCCGTGCGCCGTCTGCCGCGACCCGGCCCGGGAGACGGGCGTGGTCTGCGTGGTGGAGGAGCCGGCGGACCTGGCCGCCGTGGAGCGCGCCGGCGGCTTTCGGGGCCGCTACCACGTACTGGGCGGGACGCTCTCGCCGATCGACGGCATCGGACCCGAGGCCCTGCGCATCGCCGAGCTGGAGGCCCGGGTGGAACGCTGTGCGGTCCAGGAGATCATCCTGGCCACCAACCCCAATGCCGAGGGGGACGCCACCGCCCACCTGATCGCCGACCGGCTGCGCGGCCGGGGCGTGCGCCTCACGCGAATCGCCTACGGCATGCCCCTGGGCGGCGACCTCGAGTACACGGACCACGTGACCATCGGCCGCTCCCTCGAGAACCGACGGGAGATCGACTAAAGCCTCTTGCGTGCCGGGCCGACAAGGCCCCAGAAGGTTGCTTGCCCCGGGACCCCGGCGCGGGGTAGAGTGCTCGCGTAAACCGCTTCTGTCCTGAGGGGTTACAGAGACTCGTGCCGATGATCGACGCGCAGCTCGTGATGTACGACGAGGATCTCCAGAAGATCCTCGCGGTGATCCAGAAGCTCGTCCGCGACGCCAACGCGAAGGGCATCTACCTGGTGGACAAGAACGGGCAGCTCATCGCCGAAGCCGGTGAGATGGAAGGCATCGACACCACCAGCCTCGCCTCGCTCACCGCCGGCAACATCGCGGCGACCGGCGGCCTCGCCAAGATCATCGGCGAGGAAGAGTTCCCCACCCATTTCCACCAGGGTCAGCGCGACAACCTGCACATCTCCATGATCGCGCAGCGCCTGATCATGGTCGTGATCTTCGACGATCGCAGCTCGCTCGGGCTGGTGCGGCTGCGGGTGAAGAAGGCCGGCACGGAGCTGGCACGCACGTTCGAAGAAATCCAGAAGAAGTCGGAACGCGCCGCGTCCGGCGAGGGAAGCCCCTTCGCCGAGATCACGGACGACGACATCGACAACCTGTTCGAGTAAAGCCGGATCATGTCGTTCATCAACTACTCGTCGCGCGAGATCAACTGCAAGATCGTCTACTACGGTCCGGGCCTCTGCGGGAAGACCACCAACCTGCAGTACATCTACGGAAAGACCGCCCCGGATGCGAAGGGCAAGATGATCTCCCTGGCCACGGAGACGGAGCGCACGCTCTTCTTCGACTTCCTGCCGCTGGCCCTGGGCAAGATCCGCGGATTCCGCACCCGCTTTCACCTCTACACGGTGCCCGGCCAGGTCTTCTACGACGCCAGCCGCAAGCTGATCCTGAAAGGCGTGGACGGCGTGATCTTCGTGGCCGACAGCCAGATCGAGCGCATGGAGGCCAACCTGGAGAGCCTGGACAACCTGAAGGTGAACCTCCAAGAGCAGGGCTACGACCTGGACCGCGTGCCCTACGTGGTGCAGTACAACAAGCGCGATCTGCCCAACTCCGCCCCGCTGGAAGAGCTGCAGAAGCTTCTCAACCCCGGCGGCGTGGCCGACTTCGAGGCCTGCGCAACCGTGGGCACGGGCGTCTTCGAGACCCTCAAGGCCACCGCCAAGGGCGTCCTGACCGACCTCAAGAAGATGGGCCGCTAGCCACCCAAGCCCCGCGGAACCTACGGGACAGTCCCTTCAGTTCCGCTCAGCTGCTCAGGGTTCGGAAGCGGAGGTCGCGCAGGGCGGAGGCCAGCAGCGGGGTCGCTCCCACCGCCGCGCGCAGCCCGCGCGCGCACAGCGTGCCGGGTCCGCCCACGCTGATGCGGTTGTCGTAGCCTTCCACGCCGATCTGCACCGCACCCCGGAAGCGCCGACCCACGGCCCGGGCCACGGCCGGCGCCTCGTCCAGGGCGTTGCAGACCAGCAGTCCGCCCGAGGCCACGCGCCGCGCCACGCGATCGAGCTCGGGCTCCGGGAGCCAGTCGGGCTTGTGCACCGCGCGCCCCGAGCCCACGAACACGTCCTCCACCACCAGGTCGTACGTGCGCCGGTCGCGTCGTAGGAAGCGGCGTGCGTCCTCCACCACCACCTCCAGGCCCAAGGCGTCCAGGTCGAAGTCCCGGCGCGCGGTCCGCACCACCGCCGGGTCGATCTCCACGCCCACGATGCGCGCCCGCGGCGCCAGCGCCCGAGCCAGACGCGCCGCGCTGCCACCGCCCAGGCCCAGAAGAAGCACCGAGCGCCGGCGCGCCGGAGGCAGCCAGGCCAGGGGCGCGGCCAGGGCGTCCCAGACCGGGCCGCTGCGCGCGCGGCCGGGCGTGTAGAGCGAGGCAAAGGTGCCGTCCACGTGCAGTGCCCGCGCGGCGCCCAGGACGGATCGCGCAGCGCTCGTCGCGCTCCCGGTGCCCGTGGATCGCCTGTTCGACTACGCCGTTCCCGCCGACCTCGACGCAGCGGCACAGCCCGGCTGCCGCGTGATGGTTCCCTTCGGCCAGCGGCGTCTTTCGGGCGTCATCGTCGAACGTCGCCTCCCCGAGAACCCAGGCCGCCTGCGCCCGCTCCAACGTGTACTGGATCCGGAACCGGTCGTCTCGCCCTCGCTTGTCCAGATCCTACGGGACCTGGCGGCCGAAGTGTTCTGTCCCGTGGGCATCGCGCTGTCCGCCGCACTTCCGGCGGGCACTGCACCGCGCACGCAGGTGCGCTGGGCGCTGACGCCCCGTGGCCGAGCGGCCGTGGAAAGCGGTGCGCTGCGCGGTCCGCTGCGTGCCGTGGCCCGGCGCCTGCTGCGCTGTGACGCCGGCCCGGACGCGCTGCGCCGGGTGGACCCCCGATCCGCCGACCACCTGCGCAGCCTGGCGCGCGACGGCCTGGCGCTGCGCCGCGAGCAGGACTCGGCCGCGCCGGGGCCTGCCCACGTGCGGATGGCTCGGCTGACGGACGACATCGACGCGGCAGCGCTGGCCGCCGAGCTGGAGCGGCGCGCTCCGCGCCAGGCGGCGGTGCTGCGGCTGCTGGCCGAGGCGGGCGCGCTTCCCGCGGCCGAGGTCAACCGGCGCGTGGGCGGCACGGGCTCGGCCCTGCGCGCTCTGGAGCGCAGCGGTCGGGTGAGCATCGAGGAGATACCGGCCACGCCGGACGTGCTGGGTACGCCGCTCGAGCCGGCGGGGCCCCCGCTGGAGCTCACAACGGATCAGGCCGCCGCCCTGGAGCCGGTCATCGCGGCCGTGCGGGAGCGCCGCTCCGACACCTTCCTGCTCCACGGCGTCACCGGCAGCGGCAAGACCGAGATCTACCTGCGCGCCGTGGCCGAGGCCCTACGCAGTGGCCGCCAGGCCATCGTGCTGGTGCCCGAGATCACGCTCACCCACCAGATCCTGGCCCGCCTGCGGGCCCGCTTCGGCGACGGCCTGGCCGTACTCCACAGCGGCCTACGGCCCGGCGAGCGCTGGGACCAGTGGACGCGCCTGCGCCGCGGCTCCACGCCGATCGCCGTGGGCGCACGCTCGGCCCTGTTCGCTCCGCTGGACGATCTCGGTCTGGTGGTGATCGACGAAGAGCACGACGGCGCCTACAAGAACGAGGAGGGCCTGCGCTACCACGCGCGCGACCTGGCCGAGCGCCGGGCCCGTGCGGCCGGCTGCCCGGTGCTGCTGGGCTCTGCCACGCCCTCGGTGGAGACCCGCTATGCGGCGGACCAGGGCCGCATTCACCTCCTGACCCTGCCCCATCGCATCGGCGGGCGACCGCTGCCGGCGGTGGAGATCGTGGACCTGGAGCGCGTGCGCGCGGCGATGCCGCGCGGCCGCAAGCTGATCCTCACCGCCCCGCTGCGCCGCGCCCTGCGCGAGACCCTGGCGCAGGGTGGCCAGTCGCTGCTGCTCCTGAACCGGCGCGGCTTCTCCACCAAGGTCTTCTGCTTCGAGTGCGGCCACGCCGAGCGTTGCGAGCACTGCGACATCGCCCTGGTCTTTCACACCTCCGACCAGCGCATGCGCTGCCACTACTGCGACTTCGAGATGGCGCCCCCGGACGTGTGCTTGGGCTGCGGTGCGCCGGACACCGCGCTCCTGGGCATCGGCACCCAGCGCGTGGAAGAGGAGCTCCGCGCCGCCTTCCCGGAAGCGCGCATCGCGCGCCTGGACCGCGACACCGCCACGCGCCGCGGCGCCACCGAATCGATCCTGCGCCGCCTGCGCGAGGGCCACCTGGACGTCGTGGTGGGAACCCAGATGGTGGCCAAGGGCCACGACTTCCCGGGCGTACGGCTGGTGGGTGTGGTGCTCGCCGATCTGGGCCTGCACATCCCCGATTTCCGCGCGGCGGAGCGCACCTTCCAGCTGCTCACCCAGGTGGCTGGACGCGCGGGGCGCGGTAGCGCTCCCGGGCGCGTGGTCGTGCAGACTTTTTCACCCCAGCACTACGCCGTGGCCGCCGTGCGCGGCCACGACTACGCCGCCTTCTACGCCGAAGAGCTGCGCCAACGTCAGGCTCTCGGCTACCCGCCGTTCGGGCGGCTGGTGCACGGGCGTGTTTCCGGTCCCGAGCTGGACGCGGTGCGCGGCGCGGCGGAGCGGCTGGCCAAGGCCGCGGGGGAGGCCGGGGGCGACACCGTCGAGGTGCTGGGACCCGCACCGTCGCCGCTGGCACGACTGCGCGACCGCTACCGCTTCCAGCTTCTCGTGCGCAGCGCGGACGAGCCCGCGCTGCGGCGGGCGGGTCGCGCCATGGCCGACGCGGCCGTCGCGCTGTCTGCGCCGCTGCGGGCCGTGGTGGATCCCAACCCGCTGAACATGCTATGAATCCAGCTACTTATGGTGTTGCGCCCGATCCTGCAGTTCCCCGACAAGCGGCTCAAGGAGAAGTCGCAGCCGATCGTCGAGATCGACGACGAGCTGCGCGCCCTCGCCCAGGACGTGCTCGACGTGATGTACGACGAGCCCGGGATCGGGCTGGCCGCGCCCCAACTGGGCGAGTCCGTACGCCTGGTGGTGGTGGACACGGACTGGACCGACGAGGACGCCGAGAAGAACCCGACGGTGGCCGTGAATCCCGAGATCGTCGCGCGCGAGGGCAAGATCACCTGGACCGAGGGCTGCCTCTCGGTGCCCGACTTCACCGCCGACGTGGAGCGCGCCGAGAAGATCACGCTTCGCTACACGGACCTGGAGAGTGTCGCCCACGAGGTGGAGGCCGAAGGGCTTCGCGCCGTGTGCTTCCAGCACGAAATCGACCACCTGGACGGCATCCTGTTCATCGACCACATCAGCCGCCTCAAGCGGAATCTCTACGTGCAGAAGCGGAAGAAGGCGCTGCGCCGCGAGGCCGAGGAGACCGACGAGCACGTCACGTCGGCGCCCGGCACAAAGCTCTGAGCGCCGCACCGCTACGCCTGATCTTCTTCGGAACGCCGGAGTTCGCGGTGCCCACCCTGGACGCGCTGCTGGCCGGACGACACTCCGTCGTGGCGGCGGTGTCCCAGCCCGACCGCCGCCGAGGTCGCGGACGGCGCACCACGCCCTCCCCCGTCTCCCAGCGCGCCTTGGAAGCCGGCGTTCCCCTGCTGCGGCCCGAACGCGCCGGCGACACACAGGTGGCGCAGAGCCTGGCCCAGCACGAGCCGGATCTCGGCGTGGTGGTCGCCTTCGGGCAGTTCTTGCCGCGGCGCATCCGCGAGCTTCCCCGGCTGGGCTACCTGATCAACGCCCACGCCAGCTTGCTGCCTCGGCTGCGCGGAGCCGCGCCCATCGCGCACTCCCTGCTCGAGGGTCACGCCGAGACGGGCATCTCCATCATGCGCGTCGAGCGCGAGATGGATGCGGGCTCCGTCGCCCTGGTGCGGCGCACCCCGATCGGACCCGACGACGACTGCGGCACGCTGAGCGAGCGCCTGGCGACGCTGGCCGCCGAAGCGGTGGTCGAAGCGCTGGATCGGGCCGCCGAGGGAACCCTGAGTTTCGAGGCGCAGGATCCGGCCGCCGTCAGCTTCGCGCCCAAGCTGGAGCGCGCCGACCAGCGCCTGGACCTGCGCGAGCCGGCCGACGCGCTGGTCCGCCGGGTGCGGGCGATGGCGCCACGCCCCGGCGCCGTCGTCGAGCTGAACGGCGAGCCGATCCGGATCCTGCGGGCGAGAGCGCGACACGGCCCGGCGGACGATGCGCCCGGCAGCGCGCGCATCGCCGACGGAGGTCTCGCGATCGCCACGGGCGATGGCTGGCTCGAGCCCCTGATCCTGCAGCGCGCCGGCAAACGGCCCCTGGCCGTCGCTGCGTTCCTTCGCGGACACAACGTCGCCGACGGCGCGCGCTTCGCTTCGAAGGGCTAGCCTGCCCGCATGAACTCCCCCACGCGCCGGCGACCGCGCCGCGGTCGCCCCGGCGATCGCCCGGGCGAGAGGGGACGCGATGCACCCACCCAGGCGCGCCGGCTGGCCTTGCGGGTGCTGGAGCGCGTCGAGCGCACCGGCGCCTACGCCGACCTGGCCCTGCACGCGGAGCTGGCACGCAGCCGGCTGGCGAAGAGCGACCGGGCCCTGGCCACGGAGATTGTCTACGGAACCTTGCGATGGCGCGGTCGCCTGGACTACCTGCTCTCCCACGTATTGGACCGCGAGCTCGCCAAGCTGGAACCCACGGTTCGCTGCACATTGCGACTGGGCGCCTACCAGCTCCTGCTCATGGACCGGATTCCCGCCAACGCCGCCGTGGACGAGGCTGTGCGCTGCGTACGCGCGGCCGGACTGGATCGCGCGGCCGGACTGGTAAATGCCGTGCTGCGCCGGCTGGCCGACGAGGCCGCCGGGATCCCGCTGCCGGAGCTCGAGAAGGACCCCGTAGGCCACCTCACGCACGCTCTGTCCCTGCCCGGCTGGCTGGCCCAGCGCTGGGTGGAGCGCCTGGGAGCCGAAGAGGCCGCAGCCCTGGCCGCGGCCTGCAACCGTCCCGCACCCATCACACTCCGCGCCAATCGGCGGCGCACCAGCCGCGACGCGCTGCTCCAGGCGCTGCGGCAACGCGTTCCCGACGCGGAGCCCGGGCGCCTCGCTCCCGACGCAATACGGCTGCGCGGCGCCGGCGACCCGAGTCGGGATCCGGACTTCCGGGGCGGCAGCTTCACCGTCCAGGACGAGGCCTCCCAGCTGGTCGTAGAGCTCCTGGCCCCCGAGCCCGGCGAGCGGATCCTCGACACCTGCGCCGCGCCCGGCACCAAGGCCACGGCCATCGCCGAGCGCGTGGGCGAGACGGGCCGGGTCCTGGCCTTGGACCGCCACGCGCGCCGTCTGGATCTGGTGGCCCGCGACGCACGGCGCCTGGCCCTGCCCAACCTGGAGACCCGGGTCGCAGACGCCTCGCGCGATCTCTCGGCGGCGGGCCGCGAGCCCTTCGACCGCGTGCTCGTGGACGCGCCCTGCTCGGGGCTGGGGGCGATGCGCCGCAACCCGGACCTGCGCTGGCGGGTGTCGCCCGAGGATCCCGCGCGGCTGGCCCGCACGCAGCTGGCCATCCTGCGCCACGCGGCGACGGTCTTGAGGCCGGGAGGAACGCTCGTCTACAGTACCTGTACCTTCGCACCCGAGGAGAACGAGGCCGTGGTGGACGCCTTCCTGGCCAGCGAGGCCGACTTCCGGCCGGCGGACCCGAGCCGACTGCCCGACTCCGTGGCCGGCGTGGTGGACCCCCGGGGCCACCTGCGCTGCTGGCCGCACCGCCACGACACCGACGGCTTCTTCGCCGCTCGGCTGGAGCGCACCTCGTGAGCCGGGGAGCCGTGCGCATCGCGCCCTCGATCCTGGCCTGCGACTTCGCTCGGCTGGGCGAGGAGCTGTCGGCGGTGGAGGCGGCCGGCGCGGACTGGATTCACGTGGACGTGATGGACGGGCACTTCGTCCCCAACCTCACCCTGGGCCCGCCGATTGTGGAGGCCGTGCGCCGCGCCACGAATCTTCCCCTGGATGTGCACCTGATGATCGAAGCGCCCGAGCGCAGCATTCCCGACTACGTGAAGGCCGGCGCCGACACCGTGGGCGTACACGCCGAGACCTGCCCCCACCTGCACCGCACCGTGGGACAGATCCGCGAGACGGGGGCGCGCGCCTGCGTGGTCCTCAATCCCTCCACCCCGGCGCAGGCACTGGAGGGCGTGCTGGGGGAACTCGACCAGGTCCTGCTGATGACGGTGAACCCCGGCTTCGGGGGACAGCGCTTCATCGAGTCCGTGCTGCCCAAGCTGGAGACGATTCGCGGCTGGATCGACGAGCGCGATCTGAACGTGGCCCTCGAGGTGGATGGCGGCATCGCCGCGGGCACCGTGGGCCGGGCGTCACGCGCCGGCGCGGACGTGTTCGTCGCGGGAACCGCCGTCTTCGGCGCCGAGGACTACGCCGCGGGGATCGCCGCCCTGCGGCGAGAAGCAGAAGAAGCAGTCTAGGACCCCGGGCGGGTCGGCGGAGCAGCAATGGGGCGATGGCGACCGATCCGCGGCGGGGCGGCGGGGCTGGCGGTCGGACTCGCGCTGGGCGCAGGTCCGGCGTTGGGCGACGACGTGGGCCCCGCGGAGGACGCGCTGCCGTCCGACGACGCCCACCTGACGGGCAAGGACATCTACTCGCGCGTCGCCGAGAACCGCTTCCGCTCCTACATCCAGGACATCTCGCTCTTCTCCAGCGACCGGGGCGGCTCCGAGCAGGAGACCCGTCTCACGATCACCTGGGAGAACTTCCGCGAGAAGGAGAACTCCGACCCCGGCGTCTTGTCCAAGACGATGGTTCGCTACACGCACCCCTTCGAGGTGCGCTTCACCGGCTACCTGATGTTCAACAACCTGGATCGCGCCAACGACCAGTTCGTGTACCTGGCCAGCCGGCGTCGCGTCCGGCGCATCAACCTGCGCGGCGAGAACCTGTTCGGAACCGACTTCAGCTTCGAAGACGTGGTGCCCCGGGAGCTGGAGGACTCCACCTACCGGCGACTCCCCGATACGATCGCCCAGGAGGTGCCGGTCTTCGTCGTGGAGGCCACACCGCGCTTCAGCGAGGACTCGGAGTACTCGCGCTTCATCATGCACATCGAGAAGGGGCACTACGTCCCCCTCGAGAACCACTACTGGGACACCGCCGGCGTCCCGGTCAAGCACCTGATCGCCAACCGCGAGTCGATCCGCCAGTTCGGCGGCGTCTGGATGCCGACCCGGATCGGCATGCGCCACCTGCTCCACGAATCGGAGACGCGCCTGGTCGTGGACCGGGTCGTGCCCGACCCGGAGCTGTCGCGGCGGACCTTCGACATCCGCGCCCTGGAAGCGCACTAGCCGCGGCGGGCCAGCACGGCGGGCAGCAGCACCAGGTCCGCGACCACGCACAGGAGCATGGTCAGCGCCGACAGCAGCCCGAACTCGCGCAGCGAGGCGAAACCCGACAAGGCCCCCACGCCGAAGCCCACGCACAGCATCAGGGACGTGATGGCGATGGGCCGCCCGACCCGGCGGCCGGTCTCGCGGATCGCCTCGATCCCGTCGCGGCCGGCCGCGCGTTCTCGGCGGTAACGGAAAAGGAAGTGCGCGGTGTCGTCGATGGCGATGCCCAGCGCGACGCTCCCGATCAGGCTGGTGGGCAGCGAGAGCGGCGCCACGCCGGCCCCCAGCAGGCCGAAGAAGAGCAGCACGGGAAGCAGGTTCGGCACCATCGCCACGAAGCCCAGGGACAGCGAGCGCAGAGCAATGGCGATCAGCACGAAGATGGCGACGGCCGCCACACCCACGGTGCGCGGCTGACCCGACGCGATGCCGTCCGCGCTGCGGTTCAGCAGGATGGCATTCCCCGTGACGGCGCTGGACACGCCGGCGGGCAGCTTCGTCGCCCCGACCTGCGCTTCCAGCTGCGCAGTCAGGCTGCGCACGGCCGCGGAGCCGACCTCGCCGGTGCGCACCACCAGATTGACCCGGCTGTGGTCTACGTTGGCGAAGCGGCCCAGCTCGCCCTTGGGGATCATGAAAAGCAGCTCGGTCACGCCGGCGCGGCTGTCGGGAATCCGCTCCTCGGCCGGGTCGTCGCCCTCTACGGCGCGGTTCAGCACACGCAGCGTGTCCAGGAAGGAGAGTGTGCGACTCACGCCGGGCACGGCATCGAGGCGCGCCTGCAGGGCTTCCACCCGAGAGAGCAGCTCCGGGTCGCGGAACGCTCCCGGCTCTCCCGAGAGCGGAATGTAGATCGGCACGGCCCCGGCCAGCGCCTCGTTGACCGCCTCGAAGTCCCGGCGCACGGGATCCGCCGGGCTGAAGAACGAGAGGTAGTCGGTATCGATCTCGATGCGCGGGATCGCTGCCGCCGCCAACACGGCGGCCAGCAGCGCTGTGGCCTGCACGGCCCGCCGGCGGCGGGCCGCGCCGCCGGTCAGGGCCGCCAGCCGGGCGTCGAGCGCGGCATCCAGCCGCTCCAGCCATGCGCCGGCCCGGCTCGGCGCCGGCAACAGGGCCAGGGCCGCCGGCAGCCCAGCCAGGGCGATCAGCGTGATCGAGGCCACCCCGAAGACCGAGAACGCGCCCAGCGCGAAGACCGCGGGCACGTCCGAGAGCATCAGGGCTCCGAAGCCGATCGCGGTGGTGAGCCCGGCCACCAGCACCGGGGCGCGCAGGTGCTCGGCGGCGGCGCCCGCGGCCGCGCGAGGGTCGCCCAACCTGGCAAGCTCCTCCTCCCAGCGCGCGTAGACGTGGACGCTGTACACGCATCCCAGGGCAATGAGCGTCGGCGCCAGAAGCGTCGTCAGGATCGTGAGCGCCGAGTCCAGGACGGCCATCGCGGCGAAGGTCCAGAGGTTGGCGCCCAGGGCCGTGCCCAGGGTGAGGATCACGCCGCGGCGCGTGCCGAACGCAAACCACGCGGCGACTGCCATCGCCACCAGCGCCAGGGGGATGAGCCGCGTCAGGTCGCGGATCATCACGTGGAACACGTGGGTCTTGACGTGGGGCCGCCCGGCCAGGTGAAAGCGCCGCTCCTGCGTCGTCTCCTCCGACAGGATGGCGGCGATCTGACCATCGATGTCGCGCGCGATGAACTCGGCATCGCTCATCTCCCGGAATGACACCGTGAGTCCCGCCGCGCGGGCGTCATCGGAGACCAGGGTGCGCCGGTACACCGGGTCGGCCAGGGCCCGGGCGCGCAGGATCTCGAGCTCGGCCGGGTCCTGGGGCACCTCCTCGATGAAGGGCCGGACCTCGACCCAATCCTCGCTGGCGACGTAGCGGAACGAGTAGACGTCGATCAGGCTGCGGACGCCCCGCACGCCATCGATCTGGCGGATGGAATCGCTCACCCGCTGGAGCGCCGTCAGGCTCTCGTACGTGAAGACGTCCAGGGTTCGCATGGCGATGACGAAGATCTCGTCGGCCCCGAAGTGGCGGATCGCTTCCGCGTAGTCGTCCCGCGCCGGGTCCCCCGTCGGAAGCAGGGGCTCGGTGGAAGGGTCGATGCGAAGGCGCAGCCCCAGCGGCTCCACGCGGACCAGGGCGACCACGGCCACCATGGACACGGCGGCCAGGAGCGCCGTGGTCGCGATCGGGAAGCGGACGGGCAGCCGGGGCCGCCAGGCCAGCACTCCCAGCGCCGCCAGGAACCCGAGCGCGCTCAGCAGCGCGAAGGGGAGCGGCTCGAAGGCGGGCATCGGGGCATTCTAGCCGCAGCGGGTCCACAGTTGCGGCGAGGGCACCAGACGCCATACTCCGCGTTCGGTCGGGGCGTGGCGCAGCTTGGTAGCGCGCTTCGTTCGGGACGAAGAGGTCGCTGGTTCGAATCCAGTCGCCCCGACCAGCTCAACTCCCCTTGCGCCGCGGGGACTTACCCTGCGTAGCGCGGCTTCCCGGGTTCCGCACCTTAGCCCGGGGGTGCATTGGGGGTTCCGGCGTCTCCCGACCCCAGGCCCGCTGGTGATGGCGGTCTATCGGACCCCTCCCACGGCGATAGGCCGCGGATTTACCAACGCCATGCCGTGTCCGACCCTGGGGCGCCGAGGAGGACCACGGTATGGCAGCCCCCACCCGCAACGAACCCGTCCCGGCTGGCGACGCCCTCATGACTCGCCGCCAGGTACTGGCCCGCATCGGCATGGGCCGCACCTGGCTACGCGACGCCGTGCTGGCCCGGCGTTTCCCGCAAGCAGGCCAGCCGCACGTCGTCATCGATCCCGGTGAGGCGTCTGGCCTCCTTCTCACCCGCGCTCTCTTCCGCCACGGCCTCGCCGCCCGTGATGATTCGAACACCGCACAGGCCGCAGGCGCCCCATCCTCCGCAGCCGTTCGTCAGGGGCAGTCCGGCCAGGCGAGCCGCCTCCAGAAGACGCGTGCCCGCGGGCACGCGAACGCTGCGTCGCGAAGGGAGAAAGCGGGCGAGACACGTCAAGGCGAGGCAAGCATAGGCGAGGAGTGGGGATCCGACGATCCCACGGCCCTCCTGATCGCCTCCGGCCTCGCAGCGCTGGCCGTCCGGCTGAGACAAATCGGCCCGCGCGGTACCCTTTAGCACGACGGCACCTCAACGCGGATCGGAGTCGTTGTGCCACGCAGCTGGTCGCCGGGGCCGTTAGCACGTTGCTGACAAACGATTCTGCGGCACATTGGAACCTCATGGGTGACCGTATCTCTCACTCTGATCCCGGCACTTCGCACCGAAATACGATGATCCGTGCAAGCTCTGCAGCAGCGAGGAACCCTTTGTCAGCAACCTGTTAACCCAGGCGGATGTCGTTGCCGCCCAGACCGCGCTCGTGCAAAATGGATTCTCTCCCGAGCAGATGAGCGTCTTTTCCAGCCTCTCCGTACCTTCGGAGGAAATCACGGTACTACTCGAACTCGATCTGCCCAGTCGCGCCCCACCGACGGCAGGGGCCCTCCCCGATCTCGACGATGCTGACGGGTGCCCCCGCGACTCCGACGTGACCCTCTGAGCAGGGACTTCAGTGCCCACCGCCGCCGGCGGGGCCGAGGTGGAGATCCGTGCGCCCGGAGACGTACCCATGCCACGGATGTGCGGCACGCAGGTCTGACACCGCCGCCGGGCTCGCCAGAGAGGAACGGCGCAGGGCAACCATCTGCTACACCCCGATCGCGCGTTGTGGCGCTGGAGGCTGGCTCCGCTCTGCCACGGCAGGACGTGTCACGATCGGAGAGGCTCGGCGAGGAGAGGCACAGTGAAGAGAGGGTGGCTGGTTCGAACGGAAGCGGGCCAGGAGCGAGTCGAAGCCGACGAGGTGGAGATCACGGCTTCAGGCGTACTCGCGTTTTACGAGTTCGAGCGATCGATACAGAGGGAGCACATCCTTCTGACGGCATTCGCGTCCGATGCGTGGCAGCGATGCGAGCTCGACCACGACGGCTGAACGGGCTGTCGGCGGGAAGTGACGTTCCGTGGCCTTTCTGGCGCAACGCGCAGGCGGTATGTCGCGCGCGCTTCTTCTTGATCCCGTGCCGCGGTGCTACGGCAGCCTCCCCGGCGCTGACAGCGCTACTCCTCGTTCTCATTCTCGGCTTTGGGATAGAGATCCTCTACCGTGACTCTGCGATGTCTACGAGAACGCCCCAGGCTGTCCTTCCCAGGGGCCGGATTTCTTCCAAGCAGGCGCCGCCATTGCACACTGTTCCACCACCTGCTGATCCTCCCGCGCTTCTGAGGGCTCGATCTCATGCTGCCTCCGGGCTGGGCTTCCTCAGCATAGCGGTGATCCCCGGTGGCCTCCCGGGTGGCTTCCGGTGAACGACGGATTTCCCAAGGTGGGAGAGAGGTCTTGCGACGGCTTCGCTCGAAACTCGCATTCAACCGAACCGCTCGAAGCCGAATGGACTGGGCCCGCGCGGCGGGCACCGCCCATGAGGCTACTATGGTTGCGGTCCGTTGGAACGGCCGAGCAACCGATGGCGTGTTCCCACGGAGAGATCTCGCCGTTCGAGCCGCGGGGAGCAGTCGAGAGCCATGCGTCACCTGCGAACGGGGTTGGTGTTGACCTTTCTCGCCGGGGGGGCGGCGCTTCTCTTGGGTGGGATCGGCGGCGGCAGCAGGCTCGCGGGAGTCCGCGACGACGAGCTGAACCTCTTCACCAGGGTCCT
This sequence comes from Deltaproteobacteria bacterium, assembly GCA_019310195.1. Classification (GTDB taxonomy): domain Bacteria; phylum Myxococcota_A; class UBA9160; order UBA9160; family JAFDET01; genus JAFDET01. Next base: position 1,963 of record JAFDET010000111.1, on the reverse strand, counting down.
CGACGTCGTGCGCCGCGACTACCTGGAGCCGGTGGACGAGCACCGCCTCGTCCTCGGGGCGGTGCGCGGCCTGCTGGCGGAGCTCGATCCCAACTCCGCCTTTCTCGACAGCGACGCCTACGCGGCGCTGCGGGGCGATGCGAGCGGCGAGGTTCAGGGCCTGGGGATCGAGATCACCAAGCGAAGGGACGGCTCTATCGAGGTCGTCTCACCCGTCGACGGCACCCCGGCAGCCAAGGCCGATATCCGGGCGCGCGATCAGATCGCCTCGATTTGTCCTACGGACCCAACCGAGGAGTGGAGCGAGGAGTGCCGCTCAAGCGAGAGCATGACGCTCTTCGAAGCGGTTCGGCTGCTGCGCGGACCGAAGGGATCGAAGGTCACGATCCATGTGCTCCGCCGGGGCTCCGACGTGCCGCAGCCCTACACCTTGGTGCGCGAGGTGGTGAAGGTCCGCCCCGTGGAGGGGCGGATGCTCGAGCCCCGGTATCCGTACGTTCGCATCCGAGCTTTCCGGGAAGGCACGCTCGAGGATCTAGAGCGCGCTCTCCGGCAGCTCCACGAGGAGGCGGACGGTTCCTTCGAGGGGTTGATCCTCGACCTCCGGAACAACCCGGGTGGACTCCTCGAGCAGGCGGCGCGGGTCGCCGACGTCTGGCTGACCGAAGGTCTCGTCGCCTACACCGAGGGCCGCATCGAGGGTCAACGCCGGGAGTTTCGTGCGCACGCGGCGGGAACAGAGCCGAGCTACCCGGTCACGGTTCTGGTGAATGCGGGCACCGCGGGCTCCTCGGAGATTCTCGCCGGCGCCCTGAAGGATCACCAGCGCGCGCTCATCGTTGGCACGAAGACCTTCGGGAGGGGATCCGTGCAGACGCTCTACCCCCTCGAAGGGGGAGGAAGGCTGGGGCTCACGACCGCCCTCTACTACACGCCGAGCGGGCGCCCCATCCGGGAGGTCGGCATCACACCGGACATCGCGGTCGGCGCGGTGCTGGCTTGGGAGGCCCCGAAGGACCCGGCTGCGCCGCGCCGTGCCACCCCGGAGCCGAATCTCGGGGAGGACGGTCTCGAGGGGGGACGGGGGGCCCAGTCCGACGTCCAGCTCGACCGCGCGCTCGAGGTCCTGAAGAGTCGCAGCTACTTCGAGGGCATGAAGGGGAGCCAGAAGGCCCGCGAGCTCCAGACCTCGGCTGGAGAGGGCGCGTCTGGAGGTGATCAAACGCCGTTTTAATTCGACGCCTCGCTAGCTCGTTGTGGGCGAGGTCATCTTCCCTGGATCAGCTGCTCGCCACAATCCACGCAGTACACGGTCTGTCTACGTCGTTGCTCTGCGTGCCGCGATTCCAGACAGCCTCCCACGCGGATGGCCGCATTCACCACCTCGCCACAGTCCGGGCAATGGCGCACGGGAGCATCTCCGCGTCTGTGGTTCATATTGGGGCAGAGACGTTGCGGCACGATCGATTCTCCCAGCTCTGAGCAGGGATCGCTGCTCAGAGACCGCCCCCCGCAACCTCGAGCAGAGCCAGATCGAGGCTAGCACGGGCCGTGAGCGGCCGGCGGATTCACGAGCTAGGACTGGGGCTCGAGGTCGATGACCAGCCTCCCGACCTGGTGGCAGTCGCGTTTGGCTTGTGGGAGGCTGGGCCGAGCAGTTCAACGAGGACAACTGACGCGAAGGTGGAGCCCCTTCATCCGCCCCGACCCGGGGGCGGCCCGCTTCCGCATGACCTGTGTCGGAGTGGACAGTCCAAGCCTCCTCGCGAGTGAGTTCGCGCGTCCGTCAGGCATGGCTGCTGGCGAGAGGGTGCACGCCTTCTTCCGTATTCTGCAACGATGAACACAAGCGAGCTGATCTCATGCTTTCGCGCCGTTCGTGCCTTCTGCACGATTCCGCTGACGACGATCGAACGAGAGATCGTGACGACGCAGCTGCAATCCATCTCCTCCGCCATCCAGG
>JAFDET010000341.1 GCA_019310195.1 Deltaproteobacteria bacterium | reverse complement strand
GCTCGGGCGCTGGCGGAGCAGCCGGGTGTGCACGTTCTTGCCCATCACGAGGTGGCCCTGCGCGCCGAGGGCACCGGCTTCCGGGTGCACGCCACGCCCTGGTCCGAGCCGGCGGCGGCCGGCTCCGCACCGCTGGAGTCCATCCACCTGCTGCGTCCCGGGCCCTTTCCGGCGCTGCGCTCCCTCGACGGGGCCGAAGCCGTGGCCGCGCTGCTGGGCGTGGTGCCGCCGCTCGACGAGCCGGGCGCCCAGGAAGGCGTGCTGGCGGCGGTCGAGCGGCTGGCCGAGCGCGTGCTGGTGACGGACGTCGCCTGGACGACAGCCGACGACGCGGGCCGGCTGGCGTGGGGTTGCGCGACCTGATCCGGCGTCACCCTCCGGGGATCCCCCCACCCCTGTCGGCAAGAGCTGCCAATAACCCCGCAGATTTAGGCTCTCCGCAGCGCTCCCAAGGCGTACACTTGCGGTGCGCGAGCCAGTGCACACGCAGTGCGGCCGTTCATCAGAGCAGGGCGGAGCGGACGGCTGGGAGATGGTGATGAAGCCGTTGATCGAAGATATCGTGAGGGCCTTGGTAGACAAGCCGGATGAGGTGCACATCAACGAAGTCCTGGGCGAGCACGCGCACGTGCTGGAGCTGACGGTGGCCAAGGACGATCTGGGCAAGGTGATCGGAAAGGGCGGGGCGCACGCCTCGGCCATCCGCACCCTGATGGCTGCAGCCAGCGGCAAGGAAAAGAAGCGCTACATCCTCGAGATCATCGAGCACTGACGCTCGCCAAGCGCGGCCCTTGACGTAGACTTCGCCGTTCCTGCGGCGGAGGTCACGTGGTTCGGCAAGAGGCGCTTGGGATCGAGGCAGAGCTGACTCTGCCCGCGCAGATCGACGCGCGGGCACAGCACCCCAAGACGGAAGGCAAGCCCTTCCTGATGAAGGGCGATCGTGCCTGGACGTATCGCCAGTTCCGGGACGAGTCGGTTCGGCACGCTCACTTCCTGCTGCAGCGCCTGGGCGCCTGCGACGAGCGGCGACCCGGGCATGTGGCCATGCTGCTCGAGAACCACCTGGCACTGCTGGGCCTCTACGGCGGCTGCGCCCTGTTCGGCGTCAACACGGGGCTGCGCGGAGACGTCTTGGCCGGCGTTCTCAACCAATCGCGCGCGCGGCTCCTGGTCGTGGACCAGCGCTTCCTGCCCGAGGTCGAGCGCGTCGCCGAGCGCTTGGAGCACCTGCCGGCCGAGAACATCCTGGTCCTTCCCGGTGCGGGGGAAGAGGTGCCCGACGAGCGTGCGTGGCTCTCGAGGGTGACGGCCGAGGTGGCCCCCGAAGGCGCCTCCCTGGATGCGCCGGATGTCGAGGTGACACCGCAGACCAACCTGATGGTGATCTACACCTCGGGCACCACCGGCCTGCCCAAGGGCATCAACAACAATCACTTCAAGCTGCTGGCCACGGGCATCGGCGTCTCCCGGGCCACCGAGATGAACTACGACGACGTGGGCTACGCCTGCATGCCGCTCTTCCACTCCAACTCCATGTTCGTGGGCGTGTCCCCGAACTTCTGGGTGGGGGGCAGTGTGGCGATCGCCGATCGCTTCAGCGCCAGCGGCTTCCTGCCCGACGTGCTGCGTTACGGCGTCACCGGCTGGAACTACGTGGGAGAGCCCGTCCACTATGTGCTCTCCGCGCTGGAGAAGGCCTTCGGCGGGGACGAGGAGCGGATCCGGGCGGAGGTGACCGAGAACCCGCGCAACCGCATGCGCTTCGCCGTGGGCAACGGCGCGTCGCCGCCGGACATCGACCGCTTCATGCGCTGGTTCGGCCTGGAGGAGATGTACGAGCTCTACGGCTCCACCGAGGCGGCCATCAGCACCTTTCGCAAGAAGGGCGACCCGCGGGGCAGCGTGGGCGAGGTCACGGACGATGCCGTGTGCATCCTGGGCGAGGACGGCAACGCGTGCCCGCCGGCCGAGCTGGACGCCGACGCTCGCATCCTGAACTACGCCGAGGCGGTGGGCGAGATCTGCCGCAAGGCGGAGGACACGGCGCTCTTCCAGGGCTACTTCGACAACGCCGACGCGAGCGAGTCCAAGTACCGGCAGGGCGTCTACCACTCGGGCGACCTGGGCCACATCCTGAACCGCGACGGCCGCCGCTTCCTGTTCTTCGACGGCCGCACCGACGACTGGATTCGCAAGGACGGCGAGAACTTCTCCGCCGCACAGGTGGGGCGGATCGTCCAGGAGCACCCGGACGTCGCCCTGGCCGCGGCCTACGGCGTGCCTTGCGTGGTTTCCGACGAGCTGGTGATGGTGGCGCTCCAGCTGCGGCCCGGCGTGGTGTTCGACCCGCTGGGCTTCTGGGCCTGGTGCGACGACCAGTGCCGTAACGGGGCCATGGACCGCAAGTGGTTCCCCGACTACGTGCGCCTGGTGGACGACTTCACGTTCACCCAGACCCAGAAGATCCTGGTGCGCGAGCTGAAGCGGGATCACTTCCACCGCGGGCGGCTGCCCGACGCGCCCCTGTACTGGCGCCAGCGCGGCGACGAGGGCTACCGGTCCTTCTCGACCCAGGAGTTCGAGGCGCTGCGGGAGAGCTTCGCGGCCGCCGAGCGCGACCGGCTTCTCTAGAGCCCATCTCACAAACCCTCCCGTCGCGAGAGGCGGGCTCTAGCGTGGCGGCGCCGGGCGCACGGCGCGGTACACCGGGTTACGAAATCGAAACCCGGGCGGGGTGGGGCGGTCTGGTGTCCCGCCGGGGACAGTCGCTTCCCGGGCGCTTGCGCCGACTTCTGCCGGTGAGGGCTTCGGCACGCGGCTTGCTCTCTCTGCGGTACGTGAGCCCGATCACATCGGGGGGGGGCGAGGAGACAGACCGATGGATGCGAAGTTCAGTGCCGAGGAGCACTACCGACGCGGCTGCGAGCTGCTGACCGACGAGCGTTGCCCGGACGCGTTCGAGCACTTCCGCGCCGCCCATGAGCTGGAGCGGAGCAATCCCCGCTACGCCTCGTACTACGGCCTGGGGCTGGCGCTGGTGGAGCGGCGCTTCAATCGCGCCGTCGAGCTCTGCCGCGGCGCCGTGAAGGAGGAGTTCTTCAGCCCCGACCTCTACCGGAACCTGGCCCAGGTCCACCTGGTCTTCGGGTTCAAGGCCGAGGCGATCCGTTACCTGCGCAGGGGCCTGATGATCGACCCGGGCCACGCCCGGATCCTGGAGGACCTTCAGGACCTGGGCCTGCGCGGGCAGCCCGTGCTGGGCTTCCTTCCCCGGCGTCACTTCGTGAACCGCTGGCTGGGCCGCGCCCGCAAGCAAATGGGCCTGGAGATGGAGGGCGCCGAAGCGGCCGTCTAGCCCGCTCCGAACGGTTGGAGCGGCTAGCGCTTGCGCTTGTGCCGCGCGCGCTTCAGCAGCTTCTTCTTCTTGTGCTTGCGCATCTTCTTGCGGCGCTTCTTGATGACGCTGCCCACGGCTGCGTGTACCTCCGGCTCGAGAGCGCCGGCAGGGATAGTCGCTGGAGGCCGGTTCGTCAACTCGGGGCGTCGGGCACCGACTCCCCGCGCTGGAATCGTTTGGTTGCTAGCATCTTGGTGTCTCATCATATTGATTTTTTTGCGCTTTCCCCCTTGACGTACCGAAAATATGACTGGTAGCCTCATCCGCAAGAGTGGCTCTAGGCCCGCGAACTATGGTGGAAAGCCATGGAACAGGGAGGCGGTTTTGTCTTCAGTCGTGGGTTCTGGGCACCGATGAGGGGGGCCGTAAGGCAACTTGGTGGCGCAACAGTGCGCCAACCAAGGGGCTCGTCGGTCGCCCCGACTTTCGGGTGACCTGGGGGGGTCGCAAGGTGCGACGCCAGAGAGCCCAAACAGGGGGGTGATCCCACCAATGGCAGCTCGTCGTAGAAAGAAGGCAGCGACCAAGAAGGCCACGCGTCGCAAGACGACGCGGAAGAAGGCCACACGGAAGAAGAAGGCCACGCGGAAGAAGGCCACTCGCAAGAAGGCCACACGCCGCAAGAAGGCCACGCGGAAGAAGGCCACTCGCAAGAAGGCCACACGCCGCAAGAAGGCCGCTACGAAGAAGGCCACGCGCCGCAAGGCCACGCGTCGCCGCAAGAAGGCCTAGAGCGCCCCGGCGTTCGAAGCCGAGGTCTTCGCA
>JAFDET010000340.1 GCA_019310195.1 Deltaproteobacteria bacterium | reverse complement strand
CCGGTCGGCTCGGGCGAAGCCGCCGCGGGCGGCTGCGGGGCGGCGGCCGGCGCGGCGGCGCCGCCGCCCAGCTTCTCCAGCAGCGCGGCCACGTCGGCGTCGCTGTCGGAGTCCAGCCTGACCACACCGATGGGGGTTCCGACGCTGACGGTCTGGCCCTCGCGCACCAGGATCTTGACCAGGGTGCCCGCGACGTAGGCCTCGTACTCCATGTCGGCCTTGTCGGTCTCCACCTCCAGCAGCACCTCGCCGCGCTCGATGCGGTCGCCTTCCCGCTTGCGCCAGACGTTGAGCGTGCCCTCCTCCATGGTGTCGGAGAGCTTGGGCATCTTGATCTCGCGAGGCATCGCTCCCCCTTAGGTGCAGATCTTGAGCGCGGCCCGCACGATGTCGTCGGCGTGGGGCAGCGCCTGCTGCTCGAGGTTGCGGGCGTAGGGTGTGGGCACGTCGGCGGCGGCCACGCGCTGCACCGGCGCGTCGAGCTCGTGGAAGAGCGCCTCCTGCACGCGGGCGGCAATCTCCGCGCCCACGCCCAGGGTGCGCCAGCCCTCTTCGGCCACCACCAGGCGCCGCGTGCGCGACACGGAGCCCAGCAGCGCGTCCCAGTCGAAAGGATCCAGCGTGCGCGGATCCAGCACCTCCGCCTCGATGCCCTCGGCCGCCAGGGTCTCGGCGGCCTTCAGCGCCTCGTGGACCATCATCGACCAGGCCACGATGGTCAGGTCCTGGCCCGCCCGCTTCACGTCGGCGCGACCCAGGGGAATCAGCAGGTCCTCGGTCTCCTCGGGCACGGGGCCCTTCATGGAGTAGAGGCGTTCGTGCTCGACGAAGAGCACCACGTCATCGCTGCGGATCGAGGTCTTGAGCAGCCCCTTGGCATCGTGCGGCGTGGACGGGATCACCACGCGGATGCCCGGCGCATTGACGAACCACGACTCGATGGAGTGGGAATGCTGCGCAGCCTTCTGGGTGCCACCGCCGCCGGGCGCGCGGATCGTGATGGGCATGTCGAACTGGCCGCCGAACATGTACCGCAGCTTCGCCGCGTGGTTGATGATCTGATCCATCGCCACCACGGCGAAGTTCATGGTCATGAGCTCGGGCACGGGCCGCAGGCCCGCCAGCGCCGAGCCGATGGCCAGGCCAATGATGCCCGCCTCGGCGATCGGCGTATCCCGCACGCGCCGGGCGCCGAACTCCGCCATCAGGCCCTCGGTGGCGCGGAAGGTGCCGCCGAACAGGCCGATGTCCTCGCCCATCAGGAACACGCTCTCGTCCCGACGCATCTCCTCGGCCTGGGCCTCGATCAGCGCCTCGTAGTAGGGGATCTCACGCATGGGGATCGCTCGGGTAGCGGTCGTGGAACATGTCGGCGTAGAGCGCCTCGGGCCCCGGCTCGGGGCTCTCGTCGGCGAAGCGCACCGCGTCCTCGACTTCGACCTCGATCTCGCGCTCCAGCTCCTGGAGGCGCGCGTCGTCCACCACGTCCTCGGCGAGCATGGACTTGGCCAGGCGCGGGATCGGGTCGCGCTTGCGCCACAGCTCCTCCTCCGCGCGGGCGCGGTAGCGCCCGGGGTCGGTCATGGAGTGGCCCTGGTAGCGGTAGCAGACGGCCTCGATCAGGGCGGGCCCGCTTCCGCCGCGCACCAGGCGCACGACCTCCTCGCAGCGCTGGCGCACCTCCATCACGTCCATCCCGTTGATCTGGTAGCCGGGGATGCCGTAGCCGGCGGCCTTCTTGTGCACCTCGACGAACGCGGACGAGAGGCGCACGTCGGTGCCGATGCCGTAGAAGTTGTTCTCGCAGACGAAGATGACGGGAAGGTTCCAGACCTTGGCGAAGTTGAGGCCCTCGTGCCAGACGCCCTGGTTGGTGGCGCCGTCGCCGAAGAACGCCATGGTGATGCGGTCGTCCTCGCGGTAGGCCGAGGCCAGGCCCAGGCCCGCAGCGATCGGAATCGAGCCGCCGACGATCCCGGTTCCTCCGTAGAAGTAGTGCTGCGCGTCGGCCAGGTGCATGGAGCCGCCCTTGCCCTGGCACACCCCGGTGGAGCGCCCGAAGAGCTCGGCCATGAGCGCCTTGGGCGCGCCGCCGCGGGCCAGGAAGTGGCCATGATCGCGGTAGGTGTCGATGACGTAATCGTCGCGGTGGAGCGACGCGATGGCGCCCACGGCCACGGCCTCCTGGCCGATGTAGAGGTGGGTGAAGCCGCCGATCCGGCCCTCGCCGTAGCACTCGGCGATGCGCTCCTCGATGCGCCGAATGAGGAGCATCTGGCGATACATGCGGATCTGATCGGCGGCGGGAATCACTGCGTCCCTCCTTAGAGCGAGAACTCGCCCTCCTCCAGCAGTTCGCGCACCCGGAACAGGAAAGCATTGGCCGGCGAGCCGTCCACGACCCGGTGATCGTAGGACAGCGCCAGGTGCATCATGGGCCGGATCACGATGGCGTCCTGGCCGTCCAGGCTGCGCACCACGGGTCGCTTCACCATCTCGCCCATGCGCAGGATGCCCACCTGGGGCTGGTTGATGATGGCGAAGCCGTAGAGGTTCCCCTGCCGGCCCGGGTTGGAGATGGTGAAGGTTCCGCCGCGAAGCTCGTCCGGCGAGATCTTCTTGGTGCGTGCGCGGGTGGAGAGATCCTCGATGGCCGCCGCCAGGCCCGAGAGCGAGAGCCGGTCGGCGTGCCGCACCACCGGCACCACCAGGCCCTTCTCCGTCTCCACCGCCACGCCCACGTGGACCGCCTGCTTCTCCACGATGGCGTCCTCGGTCATGGACGCGTTCAGGCGCGGATTTTCGCGCAGGGCGCGCACGGTGGCGTGCACGATGAAGGGCAGGAACGTGAGCCCGAAGCCCTGGGCCTCCTGGAAGGGCCGCTTGTGGGCGTTGCGAAAGGCGACCACTTCGCCCATGTCGATCTCGGCCACGGTGCCCACGTGGGGGCTGGTCTGCTTGGAGAGCACCATGTGCTCGGCCACGATGCGCCGCAGCGGCGTGAGCGGGATGACCTTGTCGCCCTCTTGGAGCGTGTAGTGCATGTAGGCCGGAAGCTGGGAGGGCGCCG
>JAFDET010000339.1 GCA_019310195.1 Deltaproteobacteria bacterium | reverse complement strand
GCATGGACCGCGATTGGCCGGCCGTGGTGGAGCGGCTCTGCGAGGGCGACCGGCTCGCCTTCCTGGAGCTGAACCGGCTGGTCACGGGCTTCCTGGCCCAGCTTCGCGCCTACGACTTCCGCGAGGAGTGGGACGACCTGCGCCAGGAGGTGGTGGCCAGCGTGGTGGCCAACGCGCAGGCCGGGCGGCTGCGCGATCCCCAGGCCTTCGTCGGCTACGTGAAGGTGATTACGCGCAACAAGTTCGTGGACCGGCTGAAGCGGCAGCTACGCCACCGGGAGAAGGAGACGCTCCCCTGGGACGAGGAAACCGCCCGCGCCGTCACCGACGACCCCGACGCCCCGGAGCGACGCGCGCTGTGGCAAGCCGTGAGCGGGCTGCCCGAGGAGCAGCGGCAGATCGTCGAGGGCGTCTACCGCGAGGGGCGCACCTACGAGGAGGTGAGCGCCGCGACCGGCGTACCCCTGGGAACCCTGAAACGCCGCCTGCGCGAGAGCGTGGCGCTGCTGCGGGAGCGGCTGCGAGATGAGTGACCCGATCCGGCCCTCTCCGCCGACTACTCTGGGTGGGACATGAGCTGCCGCAGAGCCTACGACATCGATCTGGCCGACTTCCTGGCCGAGCCGCGCGCCGAGCGCTTCGCGGAGTTCCGCGACCACTACCCGCGCTGCGCGGCGTGTTCGGCGGAGGTGCGCGCCTGGACGGAGGTCGACGGACTGCTGCATCCGGCAGGCGACGCGCATCCCGAGCCCGAGATCCTGCTGCGCTACGCCGACGACGTGCTGGCTCCGGCCGAGCGCTCCGGCCTGGCCGCACACCTGGAGCAGTGCGCCGCCTGCCGGGACGAGCTGACGGCCCTGACGGGGTTCGAGCCGGCACGGGCCGGAGCGGCTCAACCGACGCGTGCACGCCCCTCGCTGCTCGACAGCCTACGGCGCCTGCTCTTCCACCCGGGCTTCGCGTACGCCCTGCTGCTGCTGGTGGCCGCGCCGACCCTCTACGACCTGGTGGCGCCGGGTGGCCCGGCCTCGAGCCTGGCGCCGGAGCCCGAGGACTTTGCGTGGCAGCGCGAGGCCGGGGAGCGGACGCTCTCCGACGAAGTGCCGGCCGACAACCGGCTCGAGAGGCTCCCCGCTCGGAGCGAGAAGAAGGAGTACCGCGCGGCAGAGCCCGCGCCCCTGCAAGAGCGCGCCGAAGCGCCCGCAGCCAAGGCCGTGGCGGCGCCCAAACGCAAAGCCGCGCCGAGTCCGGCTGCAGCCGCACCGGCGACAGCCTTTGCCGACGCGGACCTGGCCGAAGAGGGCGCGGAGGCCGACGAACCCGCGTCCTCGGACACCGTCGCCGAAGCCGGAGCAAGCGCGCTGCGAAGCCGCGCCGGTCAGCTCGAGCTGCGCCAAGATGAGCTGCGCGCGCTGGGCTACGTGGTGGCCGGCTCGTCGCTGGCGTTCGAGCCCCGCCCGGGCGGCGGCGGGCGCGTGCGCGTGCCGCTGCTGCAGGGCCACGGCGAGAGCCGGGTGCGGCTGATCTCACCCGACGAGCGGCGCTCGCTCGAGGAAGTCGTCCCCGACGGCGTCGCCGACGTGGCACTGGAGGTCCCGCCGGCGTGGCACGAGCCCGGCGCCTGGCGGGTGGAGCGCAGCACCGGCGCCCTGACCGACGTGTTCTGGGTGACCGTGCTTCCCGCGCGACCCTAGATACGCCGTTCGCGGCCAGCCCAGTAGGGATCGCGCACCTTGCGGCGCTGGATCTTGCCGCTGTCCAGGCGCGGCAACGACGCGGCGAAGTCCACGGCGCGCGGGCACTTGTAGTGGGCCAGACGGGCGCGGCAGTGCTCCACCAGCTCGGCCGCCAGCGCATCGTTCGCGTCGAAGCCCTCGCGCAGCTCCACCACCGCGCGTACCTCTTCGCCCCATTCCTCGTTGGGAATGCCCACGCAGCAGGCGTCGCCCACCGCGGGATGCGTCAGCAGCACCGCATCCACCTCCGCGGGATAGACATTGACGCCCCCGCTGATGATCTGGTCCGCGCTGCGATCGGCCAGGTACAGGTAGCCGTCGTCGTCCACGTAGCCCATGTCGCCCAGGGTGAAGTGGGTTCCCTCGGCGTCGTAGGCCCGGCCGGTCTTGGTCTCGTCCTTGAAGTAACGGAAGTCGGTTCCGTCGTCGGGCGACTTCAGGTAGAGCAGCCCGATGGTTCCAGCCGCCACGGGCTTGCCGTCGTCGTCGCGCACGGAGACCTGGCCGGGGTCCGGCTGCCCGACGGTGCCGGGGCGCTCGAGCCACTCTTCGGGCGTCACGAAGGCACCCCAGCCCTCGGTGGCCGCGTAGTACTCGAAGACCACGGGGCCGAGCCACTCGAGGATGGCGCGCTTCACCTCCACCGGGCACGGCGCCGCGCCGTGCAGCACCACGCGCAGGCTCGACAGGTCGTAGCCCCGGCGCACGTCGTCCGGAAGCGAGAGCATGCGGTGGAACATGGTCGGGACCATGTGCGTGTGGGTCACCCGGTGGCGCTCCACCAGCCGCAGCGCTTCCTCCGCATCCCAGCCGTCCATCAGGACCACGCCCACGCCGAAGACCAACGGGATCGACATGGAGAACGCCAGCGGCGCCGCGTGGTAGAGCGGGCCCGTGCACAGATGCAGGTCCTCGCCGGGCTGATGCACGACGCGCTTGCCCACCTCACCCAGTGCGCGCAGGCCGCTGCGCTTGCGGTGTACGCCCTTGGGCCGGCCGGTGGTTCCCGAGGTGTAGAGCATCTGGGTTCCGACCGCGGGATCGGTCAGGTCGTCGGGAGCCTGCGCTTCGCAAGCCGCGTCGTAGGACTCGAAGCCCTCGATGGCGCCGCCCACGGCCAGCCGGGCTTCGATGCGCGGTGCACGTCGGACCGCATCACTCACGGTCTCGGCGAAGCGTGCGTCAGCCAGCAGGGCGCGCGCCTCGCAGTCCTCGAGGATGTAGGCGATCTCCTCGCCGGTCAGGTGCCAGTTGATCGGCGTCAGACGCAGGCCGCTGCGCTGCACCCCATAGTAGATTTCAACGAACTCCGCGCGGTTCGCGCAGACCACGGCCACCGCGTC
>JAFDET010000338.1 GCA_019310195.1 Deltaproteobacteria bacterium | reverse complement strand
GGCCGCGTAGAGCTGGTCCACCAGGGCCGCCAGCGGCAGACGCGCGCCGTTGCGACGCGCCTCGGCCAGGGCGATGCGCAGGTCCTTGCGCATCCAGTCCACGGCAAAGCCGTGCTCGAACGCGCGACGCAGCATCGTGTGGGCGCGGTTGTCCATCTGCCAGGACTGGGCCGCGCCCTGGGAGAGGACCTCGACCACCTGCTCGGGATCCAGGCCCGCGCGCTCGGCGAAGCGCAGACCCTCCGAAAGCGACTGGATCAGGCCCGCGAGGCAGATCTGGTTGACCATCTTGGTGAGCTGGCCGGCGCCGCTGGGGCCCAGGTGCGTCACCGCACGCCCGTAGCTCTCCATCAGCGGCCGGGCGCGAGCGAAAGCGCCGGCGTCGCCGCCCACCATCACCGTGAGGCGCCCCTGCTCCGCGCCGGCCTGCCCGCCGGAGACCGGCGCGTCCAGCCAGGCGACGTCCCGCTCGGCCGCGCGGGCAGCCAGGAGCCGCGTCCCTTCGGCCGACACCGTCGTGTGATCGACCAGGACCGAGCCGGCGGCCAGCGCGGGAAGCGCCGCTTCCGCCACGGAACGCAGGTCGTCATCGTCCCCCGTGCAGACGAAGCTGAACGCGGCATCGCGCACCGCTTCGCCGGGCGACGCCTCCGCCCGCCCGCCGTGCTCGGCGACCCAGCGCTGCGCCTTCTCCGCCGAGCGATTCCACACGCGCACCTCGTGGCCGGCGCGCGCCAGGTGGCCGGCCATGGGGTAGCCCATGACGCCGAGGCACAGGAACGCGACGCGTTCGCTCACTACGCCGCGTCCTCGGCCACGGCGGCGCCATCGCAGTAGACCACGCTCTGGGTGCGAACCGCGGGAATCCGCTCACCCGGCACGATGATTCCGACCAGATTGAGGGGATCCACGGCGGAGAGGCGCACGATCTCGCCGCTGCGCTCACGCTTGCGGGTTCGGCGCAGGGAATCGACGGCTTCGGGCAAAGCGTACTGCTCGCCGGTGAAGCCGGTGACGAAGCGCCCGCCGCGAGCCGTGCCCCGCGCCTCCATGCGGCGCAGCGCCCACAGCACGTCGCGCCAGGGAAGCGCCAGGGTCTCGCGCACCAGCAGGTCGCGGAACACCACGCCCCAGCGCGCCAGCAGCTGCTCGGCGGCCGCCTCGGCCAGGCCGTCGCGATCTTCTTCGACCCCCGGCGGCGGCAACAGCGCCCAGCGGCCTTCGGCCCCTACGCCGCCCGGCCCGCGCCGCGCGCGACGCCGCCCCCGGCGTGCGCTGTGGGAACGACTGCGCGCCCAGCGCTCGCGTGCGCCCAGCAGCGCGCGCACTGACTGGAAGCCGTCGGCCGTGACGATGCCGCGAGAGACCAGCTCCCAGAGACCCTCTTCCACCTCCACCGGCAGCTTTCCGGTGGAGGCGACCAGCTCGCGGTAGAAGAGCGCACCGCGCTCGCGCAGGCAGGCCAGGACGTCGGCCGCGGCGCCGGCCGGCGGGTGCGAGGGCTCCGTATCTCCTCGCGCCAGGGCCAGCAGCAGATCCAGGTCGTCGCGGAGGACCAACGCCAGCGGTGTGGCCCGCGAGGGCGCAGCGCCGCGGCCGGCGCGCTCGGGATCGTCCACGCGCGCGGCCAGACGCGCCCACGCGACCTCGCCGGAGAGGCACAGGGCGTCGAGCCAATCGGCCCGGTAGCCGTCCACCCGCGCGGACAGCACCGTCTCCTCCCAGCTTCCGGCCGCGACCTCGAAGCCCTGCAGCTGCTCCACCACCGACAGCACGCCGCGGCGGCCCTCACGCCGCGTGCCCGGCGCCACGTGCTGCCAGCGCAGCAGGAAGCGCATGAAGTCCTGGGCGCTGACGGGTTCGATCTCCCGTCGCAGCCGCGCCTGGGTGTAGGCGTGGATGCGGGTCAGCAGGCGACGCGCGCACCACTCCTCCACGTCGTCCACGCGCTCCGGATCGAAGCGGCCGCGCAGCACCACGCCCCGACCCTCGAGCGCGGCCAGGGCGATCTCCACGCTCGATGCCGAAAGCCCGGTGGCGAGGCAGAGGTCGGAGACGCGGACGGGACCCGAGGCGTCCAGATGCCCGGCCACGAACTCACGCGCGGCATCCTCCGCCGATGCGACGGGCAGCTGCGCCAGCGCGGCCGGAAGCGGTCGGTCCGGCGCCGTTCGGCAGCCCGGGAAGAGCCCCTCGGCATCGCGCCGCCGCTCCACGGCCAGCCAGAACCGCTCGCCGTCGCGCTCCAGCAGCGCCGCGCGCCCGGCGGCCACCAGCTCGTCGAACAAGCCCTGCCACTCCGGCCGCGGCCGCAGCACGCCCAGCGCCAGCAGCACGTCGTGAAGCTCGTCGGCGTCGCGCGGCTCGGGCGCCGCCTCCTCACGCACGCGCGCCACGGCGGCCGGATCCAGCCGCGCCAGCTCGCGCGCCTCCACCGGCAGGCCGCGGCGCAGCGCCACCGCCCGCGTGCGACGCTCCTCCAGCGGAGCGTCGTCCAGGAACGTGTAGGGCCGTCCGTTCAGGATCTCGTGGCACAAGGGCGACGGCTCGGTGGTGTCGCGCAGGTGCACGCGCACCGCGCCGGACGCCATGCGTCGCAGCAGAGCCTCCAGGCCCGCCACGTCGGTGGCGTCGGTCAGACAGTCGTGGATGGTCTGACGCACCAGCGGGTGGTCCGGGATCTCGATGGGTCCCGTCTGGTTCTCCTGGCACTGAGCGAAGGCCGGAAAGACCGCCGCCATCAGGTCGTCGGCCTCCATGCGCTGGATGGGCGGGGGATTGCGCTTGCCGCCGCGCATGCGCAGCACCGCCAGGGCGAAGCCCAGGGTCCAACGCCAGCGCACCTGGAACATGGGCGAGACCAACAAAGCTTGGGTCAGGGTGTCGCGCACGCTGTCGGCGTGCAGGAAGCGGGGCACCTGCTCGAGGGGGAAGCTGTGCTGCGGCCCCAGGGACAGCACCACGGCGTCGTCGTTGGCCGCCGCTTGCAGCTCGAAGTCGAAGCTGCGGCAGAAGCGCTTGCGCAGCGCGAGCCCCAGGCCGCGGTTCACCCGGCCGCCGAAGGGCGCGTGAACCACCAGCTGCATGCCCCCGGTCTCG
>JAFDET010000110.1 GCA_019310195.1 Deltaproteobacteria bacterium | reverse complement strand
ACGCAGCGGGCTCGAGGCCGCACGGATGGAGGCCATTGCCGCCGAGGCCCGGGTCTCCAAGGGGACCCTGTACCGGTTCTTCGAGAGCAAGGAAGAGCTGCTGCTCGCCAGCCTGATCGACTCGCACCTGAACGAGTCGTATGCCACGGGCAAGGGCAACGCGCTGGCTCGGGTGGTTCCCGAGCGGCGGCTGGAGGTCCTTCTCGACGAGGCCGCAGACGTGCTGTCGGTGGCTTCGGAGCGAATGCCCCTCAATATGCAGGCCTGGGGCCTGGTGGCCGGGGACGCCGGGCGCCGCCGCCTGCTGGACCAGGCGCTGTGCGAGAAGGTCTATCCGCTGCGCACCGCGGAGCTGGCCGATGCGCTGCGCGCCGGGATCGAGGCCGGAACCTACCGGGACGACGTGGACCCGGAGGACTTCGCCGCGGTTGCCCTCGCGATCTTCGATGGCACCCTCTACCGCTCCACGTTCGATCCCGAGCAGGCCAACGGCCGGGTCCTGCGGACCTCGTACCGGCTGCTGCTCGATGCTCTTCGCGCGCCCGCGAGAGGAGAAGCCCATGGCGACGCCTGAGCGACGCCGGCCGGGCCTGCGGGTGGTGCTGCTGGGAGCGGCCGGGCTGCTGCTGGCCGGAGCGTTCGCGCTGTTCGCCACGGCGCCTCGCCCGGAGGTCGTCGAGCCCACGGGCGTCAGGCCCATGCGCGTGGACACGCTGCAGGTCCAGGCCGAGGCGGTGCGGCAGCGGGCGCGCCTCGCCGGGGTGCTGGAGCCGCGCCGCGACGTGGAGCTCTTCTCCGAGACCCGCGGCCGGATCCTCGCCGTGGGTGCCGAGGAGCTGGACCGCGTGCGCGAAGGGCACGTACTGCTGCAGGTGGATCCGACCCTGGCCCGGATCTCGGTGGAGCGCGCCGAAGCCTCGCTCGCCCGCACGCGCAGCGAGCTGGAGCTGGCGCGCCTCAACCTGGAGCGGCGGCGCTCCCTGGTCGAGCGTGAGGTGGCCAGCGAGGCCCAGCTCGACGCCGCCGAGAACGCCGAGCGCATCGCCGCTGCCTCCCTGCGCGAAGCGCGCGCCCAGCGCGACGAGGCCCGGGACCAGCTGGCCAAGAAGACCCTGGCCGCGCCCTTCGACGGCGTGCTGCGCCAGTTCCCCGTCGAGGTGGGGGAGTACGTGCGCGAGGGCCAGCAGGTGGGCGAGATCCTGGACCTGTCGGCGGTTCGCATCAGCGTGGGGCTCTCCGACCGCCAGATCGTGGCGGTTTCCGCAGGGGCTCCCGCCCGGGTGGACGTCGAAGCCTTCCCCGGGGAGGTCTTCGCCGGCTCGGTGCTGCGTGTCGGCAGCGCATCGGACCCGGGCACCAAGAAATTCCCGGTCGAGGTGGAGGTGCCCAACGCCGATACCCGCCTGCTGCCCGGCATGGTGGCCCGGGTGAACCTGGACCTGGGCAGCGCAGAGCCGGCCACGCTCATCCCGCGGGATGCGACCGTCGACGAGTTCGGGCTCCGCTTCGTCTTCCGGATCGAGACGACCGGCGCCGGCTCGGTGGCGCGACGCCAGCGCATCGAGGTGCGGGACGTGCCGTTCCGGCCCGGCGTGTTCGCGGTGCTCCAGGGCCTGACCCCCGGCGATCGCATCGCCATCACGGGGATCCGCCAGCTGCGGGACGGGGCCGCGGTGGAGCCGCGGTCCGGAGCCGGCTCGTGAGCCTGCCGAGCTTCTCGGTCCGCCAGATCGTCCTGGTCAACCTGCTCTTTGTGATCCTCATGGTCGCGGGCTGGCAGGTGGCCCGGCGCGTCCCCATCGATGTCTTCCCGGACATCTCCTTCAACGTCTCGGTCGTCACCACGGTGTGGGCGGGCGCTTCGGCGGACGAGGCGGAGCGCCTGGTCACCACCAAGCTGGAGGACGAGATCGACGACATCGTCGGCATCAAGGAGCTGACCAGCTTCTCCAGCGCGGGGCTCTCGAACATCGAGGTGCGGTGGATCGAGACCCTGCCGGACATCGAGTACGAGTCGGCCATCAACGACCTGCGGGCCGCCATCGACCGGGTGGGCGACCTGCCGGAGGACGCCGAGGAGCCGATCCTGACCGAGCTCTCCGTCGGCGAGATCAACCCCATGGTGATGGTGGCGGTCTCCGACGCGGGTGGGGTGGGAGAGTACACGCTGCGCGAGGTGGCGCGGGACCTGGAGAAGAAGCTCTCCCAGCTGCCGGGCGTGCGGAAGGTGATCGTGCGCGGCGAGCGGGAGCGCGAGCTGCGTGTCTACGTGGACAAGGACCGCGCGCTTCAGTACGACCTGACGCTCCCCGAGATCAGCCGCGTCATCACCCGCAACAACCAGAACGTGCCGGGTGGCTCGTTCACCAACGAGGCGGATCAGGAAATCACCGTCCGGGGCATCGGCCAGTACCCCACGCCGGCCTCCCTGGCCGAGACGGTGGTGCGCAAGAACCCGGACGGGACCCACGTCAAGCTGGGTGAGCTGGCGGAGATCCGGCCCGACTTCGAGAAGCGGCGCATGTTCGGCCGCTTCAACGGCAAGCCCGCCATCCTGTTGGGCGTGGCCAAGAAGACCGAGGCCGACGTCATCGACATGGTGGACGGCGTCAAGGCCTTCGTGGCGCAGCAGCAGGCCTTGCTGCCGCCAGGCATCGAGGCCAAGGCGACCTGGGACTTCTCCGACTACGTCGCGTCGCGGCTGGACCTGATGCGCTCCAACCTGTTGCTGGGCATCGTCTTCGTGGTCTTCATCCTGTGGTTCACGGTGGGCTTCCGGAACGCCCTGCTGGCGATCGTCGGGGTCCCCTTCTCGTTCCTGACGGCGATGATCCTGTTCCCCGTCTTCGACGTGACCATCAACTCCCTGTCCCTGGTGGGCTTCGTGATGGTCTCGGGGATGCTGGTAGACGACGCCATCATCATCCTTGAGAACATCTACCACCACGTGGAGGAGGGGAAGCCGCTCCGCGAGGCGGTGATCGTGGGCGCGGAGGAGGTGATGTGGCCGGTGACGGCGGCCATCGCCACCACGGTGGCCGCCTTCCTGCCCATGCTGTTGATCCAGGGCACGTCCGGGGAGTTCATGTCGATCCTCCCGAAGACCGTGATCCTGTGCCTGGCGGGCTCGCTGCTCGAGGCGCTGGTGATCCTGCCCGCCCACTACCTGGACTGGGGAACGCGCCGACCTGCGGCCGACAGTCTGGCCGAGAAGGGCGAGCAGGCCACGGGCCTGTCCGCAGCCAGCTATCGGCTGCGCGCGCGGGTGGACGCCGGCATCGACGCCGCGCGCGACGCCTACGGCCGCGCCCAGGCCGCGGTGCTCGAGAGCCGCTACGCCTTCCTGGGCATGTGCGTGGCGGCGCTGATCTTCACCCTGGGGCTCGGCTCCCACGTCCCGGTGGACCTCTTCCCCAGCGACTTCAACAACCTCTTCGTCACCGTGCGCACCCCCACGGACTTCGGCGTCGATCAGACGGATCCAGTGCTGATGCGCATGGAGGCGGCCGCCGAGGAGGTCTCGGAGGAGCTGACCGACTACATCGCCATCGTCGGCCAGGGCATGAGCGCCGACGAAATTCCGATCTTCGCCTCGAACTACGGCCTTCTCTTCGTGGAGTTCCCCAACACGCGCGAGAACATCGCGGATCCCAACCGCGTGCTGGCCATCGTCCGGGACGCCGTGGGGCGCAGCGTCGAGGCCGACGGGCGCGGGATCGACGACGTGCTGGTGTCCGCCCCGCGCAACGGCCCCCCCATCGGGACCCCGGTTGCGATTCGCGTGCAGTCCGACGACTACGACCTGGCGAAGCAGGTGGCGGAGGAGGTGAAGGGCGAGCTACGCGGCGTGCCGGGCGTCTACAACGTGGAAGACAACGTGCCGGTAGGGCCGCGCGAGCTGCGCATCGCGCTGGACGAGCACCGAGCTTCGCTGCACGGCCTGACATTCGACGACGTGGGTCAGACGCTCCGCTCGGCCAACGACGGACTGGTCTCCTCGACGTTCAAGGACCCGCTGTCGGACGAGGACGTGGACATCCGCGTGCTGCTCCGGGAGGAGCAGCGCCGCAGCATCTCGGACCTGCTGGACCTGGAGGTCCGCACTCCGGCCGGGTACGCGGTGAAGGTCCGGGACGTGGCCTCGGTGGAGATGGTGCGGGGCTATCAGCGTCTCTACCACTACGACGCCAAGCGGGCGGTGGTGGTGTACGCCAAGGTCGATGGCCGCCAGGCCACCTCGATTTCGGTCAACGAGGAGATGCAGGCCCGCTTCGCCGATGTGGGCAAGCGCTACCCGGGCGTGGACCTGATCTTCGGCGGCGAGTTCCAGGTGGCCGACGAGACGTTCACGCAGATGCGCCAGGCCCTGTTCATCGCGCTGCTGGCCATCTACGCCATCCTGGCGGCCCAGTTCCGCTCCTACCTGCAACCGTTGGTGGTGATGAGCGTGGTGACCTTCGCCTACATCGGCGTCGTGGTCGGGATGTGGATCCTGAACGTCACCCTGGGTGGCTACGCCATGAGCATGTACGTGATGTACGGCCTCGTCGGTCTGGCCGGAATCGTGGTCAACGACTCGCTGGTGCTGATCGACTTCGTGAACCGGGAGCGAGAGCGGGGCACGCCGCCCGAGGAGGCGGTGCGGATCGCCGGCAAGCGGCGCTTCCGGCCGATCCTGCTCACCACGCTCACGACGGTGGCGGGGCTCCTGCCCATGGCCCTGGGAATCGGCGGCAAGTCGCCGGTCTTTGCGCCGTTCGCCACCGCCATCGTCTTCGGCCTGGCTGCCGCCAGCCTGCTGACGCTCTTCGTCGTGCCCTCGCTCTATATGGCGCTGGAGGATCTGAAGCGACGCATCGGTCGCGGGGCCGAGACGGCCCAGACGGCCGGGAAGCCGCTGCCGGTGGCGGGCGGCGAGTGAGCGGCGGAGGTCCTAGAAGGGCCAGATCCGCGGAACGACCGCCAGGGTCGCGATCCCGCACAACACGTCCAGCGGGAGCCCCACCTTGACGAAGTCCATGAACCGGTAGCCGCCGGGGCCGTACACGATCAGGTGGGTCTGGTAGGTGACGGGGTTGGCGAAGGCCAGGTTGGCGCCCACGGTGATCGCCATCAGGAAGCCCCGCGGATCGACGCCCACCTGGTTGGCCGAGGCCACGGCGATCGGGAACATGATCGCGACCGCGGCGTTGTGGTGCAGCGTTTCGGCCAGGATCACGGTGACGGTGTAGACCGCTACCAGGGTGGCCATGGGTCCCATGTCGCCCACCGCCGCCACCAGCACGCCGGCGATGGCCTGCGCCGCTCCGGTCTTGTGCATCGCGAAGGCGATGCCGAGCCCGGCGCCGATCACGACCAGCACCGGAACGTCCACTGCCTGGCGTGCGACGTTCCCGCTGATGCAGCGTGTGCCGATCAGGGCGCCGGCCGCCAGTGGGGCGGCGATGGAGATGGGGAGGATGCCCACTGCCGCGGCCACGACCATGGCCACCATGATGGACACGGCGATCCAGGCCTTGTCGTAGTGGGGCTCCTGCTCGCCGTCCACCTCGCTGATCAGGTAGAAGTCAGGGCTGTTGCGGTGTGCGGCGACGAAGTCGGCGCCCGTCTGGAGCAGGAGCGTGTCTCCGGCGCGGAGCGTGATCTCGCCGATCTTGCCCGGAATCCGCTCTCCGTTGCGATGCACGGCAACCACGGCGGCGTCGTAGATGGTGCGGAAGTTCGCGGCGCGGATCGTGTTCTTCACCAGCGGCGAGGACGACGACACCACGGCCTCGATCAGCCGCCCGGCCGGGGCCGCGGGCGCGGCGTCCTCCGTATCGGGGACCAGCCCGCGGATCCGTTGCAGATCGACGATGGTGGAGACGACGCCGGCGAAAACGAGCCGGTCGTCGGCCTCGATGGGCTGGTCCGGTGAGACCGGCGTGATGATGCGCCCGGCTCGGTCGATCTCCACCAGGAAGAGCCCCTCCAAGTGGCGCAGCCCGGCCTCTTCCACGCTCTGCCCCACCAGCGGGCAGAACGGCTCCACGCGCATGGAGGTGATGTACTCGCGCCGCGTCTCGCCCAGGGCTTCCCCGGGGCGCTTGCGGTCCGGCAGCAGGCTCGGGGCGACGAAGATCAGGTAGACCAGGCCCACCGCCGTCACCGCCAGGCCGATGGGCAACAGCTCGAAGAAGCCCATGGGCTCCATCCCGGCGCCGATCAGCAGACCCGCGGTGGTCAGGTTGACGCTGGTCCCGATCAGCGTGGTGGTGCTGCCCAGGATGGTCGCGTAGCTGACGGGCGCCAGGAACTTGCTGGCCGAGAGCCCGTTGCGGCGCGCCCAGTCGATCACCGTGGGCGTCATCATCGCCACGATCGGCGCGTTGTTCAGGAAGGCCGAGAGTACGGCCAGGGGGGGCGTCATCCGGGCGAGGCCGCTGCGTTCGCTCCGCGCTCGCCCGAAGAAGCGCTCCACCATCGGCTCCAGCGCGCCCGTCTGGCGCAGGCCGGCCGACACGATGAAGAGGACCCCCACGGCCCACATCGCCTCGTTGGCGAAGCCGCTGAAGGTTTCCGCGGGAGTCAGGACCCCCACCGCGGCAAGGGCGAACAGGCCCGCCATCATGATGAGGTCGGGACCTGCGACGCCGCGAATCATCGCCCCCAGTGTGAGGACGATGACCCCGATGGTGTACCAGCCTTGCCAGCCCACGGCGGCGGCACGATACCGCGCATCGCCGCCGGCGGCCCGCGCGGCCGGGACCGTTACACTCCGCCGTCATGGATGGGTCCGCTTCTGGCAAGCCCGAGCCCTTCTCCGAGAAGAGCTTCTACGTCCAGGAGTTCCGCGGGCGGACGCTGGCTCTGTGCGCACCCGATGCCGACGCGGTCGCTACTCTGGCGCCGGTGGTCGGCGACCTGGGCGCCAACGGGATTCGCAGCCTGGTGCTGGCGCCCGAGGCGCTGGACCTGGGGGCGCTGGGCGCCCTGCCGCGGGTCGATGCCGGCGTCGAGCGCCTGGAGGGAGAGGTCTGGCGAGGCCTGCGCGAGGTCCACGCGGTGGGCATCGCCCTCTCCGGCGACGGCGGGTTTGCGGCGGGCTGCCGGCGCGTGGCCGTCCGGCTGGGGGTCGCCAAGCTGGTCTTCCTGGATGCCGCGGGCGGCCTGGCGCGACCCGACGGCCGCCGCATTTCCTTCGTGAACCTGGACGAGCTGGAGCCCCTGGCTCGCGACGCCGAGCCTCCGCATCGCGGGCTCCTGGTGGAGATCCGCGCAGCGCTCGAGGCAGGCATCGCCGCGGTGAACCTGTGCACGGCCGAAGGCCTGGCGGATGAGCTCTTCACCTACGCGGGCTCCGGGACGCTCTTCACCCGCGACCGCTACCTGGCCGTGAGGCGGCTGACCCTGGACGACTACGACGCGGCCCACCACCTGATGGACCGCGGCGTGGAGGAGGGCTACCTGGCGCCCCGCTCCGAGCGCGAGCGCGAGCAGGTGCTGGCCGGGGGCTTCGGGGCCTTCGTGGAGGGGCGCCATCTGGCGGGCATCGGTGCGCTGATCGTCCACCCGGATGGCCGCAGCGGGGAGATCGCATCGCTCTACACGCTGACGCGCTTCCTGGGGGAGGGAGTGGGCGCCCATCTGGTGACGCACGCACTGGCCCAGGCCGCGGCGCTGGGTCTGGAGCGCGTCTTCGCGTGCACCACCCAGGAGCGGGTGGGCGCATTCTTCGAGCGCATGGGCTTTGCGCTCGCGGACGCGTGCGAGCTGCCGGCGGCGCGCTGGGAGGGCTACGACCCGGACCGCCGGGCGCGCCTGCGCTGCTATCGGTCCGGGGTCGGGCCCTCGTAACCCGAGTAGGGGCTGGGGATCTTCTTCAGGTCCGCGATCAGCTCGCGTGCCAGGCCGTCCGGAGTGCCGTCGGCGAAGCTGAGCGCCACCGCATCCACCAGCCCGCCGAAGCGCCGGTCCACCGTCTCCACCAGCTGGTCGTGGGGGGCCACGGCGGCGAACGTGTGAACCACGTCGTCGGGGACCTGGGCCGCCATCTCGCTCCAGCGCCCCTCCTTGGACATGCGGTGCAGCGTGCCGGCCAGCTCGTCCCAGCCGTGAAGCTTCATCACGCCGGAGTAGCTGCGCGTGGAGCCGTAGAAGGCCACGCGGTAGCGGACCCACTCCATCTGCTTGGCGACCTCGTCCGAGTCGGCGCCGGTGGCGATGAAGCCGCCGCCCCACACCTCGAAGGCGTCTCGCGAACGGCCGGACCGTTCGAGTCCGGTCATCACCTCGGGCATGGCCACCTCTTCCACGTAACGCCGGGTGCAGAAGCCGTGGAGCAGCACCCCATCGCAGACGCGGCCCGCCATGCGCAGCATGCCCGGCCCCACGGCGGAGACGAAGACCGGGATCGGCGGCAGGCCCGAGGGCCTGGGCGAGAACTCGGGGGTCATCAGCGTGAAGCGGTAGTGCTCGCCCTCGTAGGCCAGGGACTCGCCCTTCTCCCAGCAGCGCCAGATGGCGCGCAGCGCTTCCACGTACTCCGCCATGCGTGGGGCGGGCGCGCTCCAGGCCGTGCTGAAGCGGCGCTCGTTGTGGCCCTTGACCTGCGGGCCGATGCCCAGCGCGAAGCGGCCGCCGGACTCCGTGTGGAGGTCCCAGGCCAGGTTCGCCGTGATCATGGGGCTGCGCGGAAAGGCCACGGCGATGGCCGTGGACAGCCGCACACGCTCGGTGGCGAGCGCCGCCAGGGCCAGCGGTGTGAAGGGATCGTGGGCGATCTCCGACGAGGTGAGGCCGTCGTAACCCAGCGCCTCCGCCCGCCGGGCGGCATCGCCCACCGCCCTCCAGTCATCCAGGGGAACCGATGTCTCGACCCGCATGCACTCCTCCGATCCCGTGTTGGCGTCAGTATAATCCGCTCCGCACATGACCAGCCTGCTCGCCGTCCTCGGCTCCATCGGCTTGCTCGACAGCACGTCGATGTTTCCGCTGGCCATTCCGGTTCTGCTGGCTTTCCTGGCCGGGCCCAGGCCCTACGGGACGTGCATCGCCTTCCTGGTCGGGATCTTCACGGTCTACTTCCCCAGCGGCATCCTGCTGACGCTCGGCCTGGAGGCGATCCTGGAGCCCCTGCAGGGCGCCGTCGACGAGTGGATGCGCAATCCCGGGACGGCCGCCCTGCTGATCCAGATCGCGGTTGGCGTCGTGATGATCGGCTTCGGCTGGAAGCTGGCCTACGCACGCGACACCCGGGGCGATCGCGGCGCGGGCGAGGGGCTCTCGCCCGGCGCCGCCTTCGGGCTGGGCGCGGGCTCCATGGTGGTGGGGATGCCCGGGGCGTTCCCGTACTTCGCCGCCGTGGACCAGATCGTGCGCAGCGATCCGTCGGTGAACGGAGCCGTAGCCCTGCTGCTCTACTACAACGCGGTCTTCCTGCTGCCGCTGGCGGTGCTACCGATCCTGCGCGCGACCCTGGGTGCCCGGGCCGACCGTTTCTTCGCGCGCCTGTCCCCGGTGGTGGAGCGCTGGGGCCACCGCACGGTGGTGGCCGTGCTGGTGGGGATCGGCGTCGTCGGCGTCGCCGACGGCGTGGGGTGGCTTCTCGGTCACCCTCTGCTTCCCGTTCCGCCTGCGCCCAATCCTTAGGCGGCCGAGCCCCTTCGCTCGCCTTCGGCTCGCTGCGCGTCCTCGTTGGACTGCGCAGCCCCGGCGTGCTCCGTTGCTTCGGACTTGCGGGCCATAGGCTCCACTGCATCGGCGGACTCCGGTGGGGCTACGGCCTGGCTCGCCTTCGGCTCGCTGCGCGCCCTCGTCGGTGCGCGGGGGCAACGGCGCGGTCCGTCGGTTCGGGCTTGCGATCCTTAGGCGGCCGAGCCCCTTCGCTCGCCTTCGGCTCGCTGCGCGCCCTCATCGGACTTGTGGTGCAACGGCGCGGTCCGTTGGTTCGGGCTTGCGGGAGGCAGGCGCTGGAGGCTGAGCTGTCGCGGTGGGACTACGGGTGTGCCTGCGCGCTTACAGGGGAGTGGCGACGGCGATTACCGGGCATTTGCCCAGGTCGAGGACGCGGCTGCCGGACTGCCGGAAGAC
>JAFDET010000337.1 GCA_019310195.1 Deltaproteobacteria bacterium | reverse complement strand
CGTCAAGCCGGGCACGTCGGAGATCACCTGGCTGGAGAGCCGGCGAAAGCCCGGGTTGAACCACACGGCCAGGGCCAGGGCCAATCCCGCAAGCCAGCCCAGGCGCGGGCGTACCCAGACGTAGAGGAGCAGCACTCCGGCGGCGCCGAAACAGGCCACCAGCAGGTTCAAGGCCAGGAAGTCCGTGCCCCGAACGGCAATCAGCGGCGTCAGCAACAGCGCCAGGCCAGGGGGCCGCATGGTGAAGGGAAGCTCCACGAAGCGGTAGCCCTCGCCCGCCGCCAGGGAGCGGGCGGTGGCGATGTACATGGCGGCGTCGTTCACCGGGTCGTACCAGGCATGCACCAGGAACGGCAGGCTTCCCAGCAGCAGAGCGGCCAGTCCCACCGCCGCGCGACGCTCGGCGGCGGTCCAGGGAGGCGCATGCATCGGCTAGGACTTCTCTGTGGCGGCCTGCTCCGCCAGCACGTCGGCGTGGTAGGAGCTTCGCACCAGGGGCCCCGCCGCGGCGTCATCGAAGCCCAGCGCCCGGGCCCGCTCGGCCCAGGCGTCGAACTCCTCGGGCGTCACCCAGCGCTCGACCGGCAGGTGGTCCGGAGACGGGCTCATGTACTGGCCGATCGTCAGCAGCCGCACGCCGGCGGCGCGCAGGTCGCGGAGCGTGGCGTCCACCTCGGCCTCGTCCTCCCCCAGCCCCAGCATGATGCCGCTCTTGGTGGGAATGCCCGGGGCCAGCTCGGCGGCGCGGCGCAGCAGATCCAGCGAGCGCGCGTAGCGACCGGCCTTGCGCACGCGGCGCTGCAGGCGCTCCACCGTTTCAATGTTGTGGTTCAGCACGTCCGGTCGGGCGTCGAGCACCGTGCGCAGGTCCTGCTCGCGACCCTTGTAGTCGGGAATCAGCACCTCGATGCCCGTCTCCGGGCAGTGCTCGCGGATGGCCCGGACCGTACCCGCCATCTGTGCAGCGCCGCCGTCGGCAAGATCGTCGCGCGCCACCGCCGTCACCACGGCGAAGCGCAGGCCCAGGCGCTCGACCGCCCGCGCCACGCGCGCGGGCTCATCCGCGTCGAGCGCGCCGGGCCGCCCCGTCAGCACATCGCAGAAGCCGCAGGCGCGCGTGCAGGTGTTGCCGCCGATCATGAAGGTGGCCGTGCCACGGGACCAGCACTCGCCCAGGTTGGGACACGCGGCGGAGAAGCAGACCGTGTTGAGACGCTGCTCGCTCACCAGCTGCTGCACGCGCTGGAACTCGGGCGTGGCGCGCAGGCGAACGCGCAGCCAGGGCGGGCGCGGCGGGCTGTTCTGGGGCGCGGCGCTCACGCGAACCTCCGCACGAAAGCATCGGCCACGGCCTCGCGGCTGCGAGCCAGGAGGTCCGCCGGTGCGGCCTCACCCAGCTCGCGGGCGATCGAGGTCATCTCGACGCCCTGCAAGCCGCAGGGAACGATGGCGTCGAAGCCCGCCAGGTCCGGGTCCACGTTCAGGGCGAAGCCGTGCCAGGTGACCCAGCCGCGCAGGCCCACCCCGATGGACGCGATCTTGCGCGGCGGGGCCGAGGGCGCGACGAAGACCCCCGTCATGCCCGATCGGATTTCCGCTGCAAGACCGAGCTTTTCCAGCGTATCGATCAGGCCGGACTCGAGGTCCCGGAGGAAGCGGTGCACGTCGGCCCGCCCACGCGCCTGCAGGTCCAGGATGGCGTACCCCACCAGCTGGCCGGGCCCGTGCCAGGTGATGTCGCCGCCGCGCGCGATCTCGTGAAGCTCCACGCCGCGCTCGGCCAGGGCGTCGGGGCTCTGGAGCAGGTTCTCGGGCCGGGCGCTGCGGCCCAGGGTGATGACCGGCGGATGCTCCAGCAGCAGCAGCGCATCGCCCGCACGACCCGCGCGCACCTCGGCCACCCGCGCCTCCTGCAGCGCCAGCGCCTCGGCGTACGGCATCCGGCCGAGCCACTCGACCTGCAGGCTACGCGTCATCGCCCTGCTCCAGCAGCGTCTCGGGCGACTCCAGGAACCGCTTCAGCTCGGCCAGGAACTGGGCCGCCTTGGCGCCGTCCAGCACCCGGTGATCGCAGCCCAGGCCCAGCAGGATGCGGCGGCCCAGGGTGAGCTCGCCTGCGTCCACCACCGGCACGTCGCGCATGGCGCCCACCGAGAGCACGGTCGCCTGGGGCGGCGTGATGATCGCGTAGAAGCCGTCCACGCCGAACATCCCCAGGTTGGAGATGGTGAAGGTCCCGTCGCTGTAGTCCTCGGGTGAGAGCTTCTTCTCCCGGGCGCGCTGGATCAGCGTGTCGGTGGCCTCGGCCAGCTCGGCCAGCACACGACCGCGGCAGTGCTTCACCACCGGGGCCACCAGCTCGTCGCCCACGGCGACGGCCACCGCCACGTTGATGGGGTTGAAGCGCACGATCTTGTCGTCCTGCCAGGTGGCATTGACGTCGGGGAAGGCCTCCAGCGCCAACGCCGCCGCCTTCACCATCATGTGGGTGTAGGTAACCGCGCTGCCGTCCGCCTTCAGCCGCTCGCGCAGGGCCCGCATGGGCGCCGCGTCCACGTCCATCGAGATGTAGAAGTGAGGCGTCTGCTGCTTGCTCTCCACCATCTGGCGGATCAGGAACTTGCGCTTCTGGGAGAGGCGGATTTCGTCACCGTGAAGCTCGGCGTCGCGCCCGGAAGCGGCGTCGCCACCGTCCAGGAAGCCGCGCAGGTCGCGCTTGGAGACGCGCCCGCCCGGCCCGGTTCCGGTCACCCGCGACAGATCGATGCCCAGCTCGTCGGCCATGCGCGCGGCCACCGGCGTAACCGGCACGTCGCCGGACGCGGCGGGCTCACGACTCTCCTCCAGCGCCCTGCGGTAGAGCTCCACGTCGGCAACCAGCACGGCGCCGTCGGGGCCGCTGCCCGCGATCTCGGAGAGGTCGATGCCGTGCTCCGCGGCCACGGCACGGGCTCGCGGCGTGGCGCGCATCCGCTCCGGGTCGGGCAGGAAGAAGGCCAGGCGGGTCTCCCGGGGCGGCAGGCTCTGCGCGGCGGCGGGTGCGGCCGCCGGCGACGGGGGCGCGGCAGCCGCGGGCACCGGGCTCGGGGCCAAGACCGGGGTGG
>JAFDET010000336.1 GCA_019310195.1 Deltaproteobacteria bacterium | reverse complement strand
GGGAAGGGCGCCGTCGGTAGCGTCTGGTACCAGAACGCGGTCGAGGCCAGGTCGTCGCGCAGCGGCAGGTAGCGCCGGTCGGCGCCGGCCCGCCAGCCCAGCGCCTGCACCGTGACGCGCAGGTCGCTCTCGAAGCGCACCGGGTCGGGGATGTGCCAGCGGTACATCCCGAAGCGCTGCTGGGAGCGGTAGAGCCCGTCGGGCCGCAGCACCTGATGCAAGCCCGCGTAGGGTGTGCAGAACTCCTGGTATTGGTGCGTCTCCTGGTTCTCGAAGTCGTAGGAGCCGCAGAAGTAGTCCTCGGTGCCGGTGCCGCAGATCGTGGGGAACTCGTCGTCGCCGTCCAGGAAGAACTTCACCTCGCCCTCGCCCCACCAGCCCGACGCGTTGGAGCCCCACGCCATGTAGGTGCCGGCGTAGTGGCCGCGGCCGCGCACGCCGTCGAGGAGGGTGTAGGGCTCCGCGTAGGGGGTCGGGTTGACGCGCCGGAACTGGGCGTGCAGGTAGGCGGCGTCCTCTGGGACATCGCCCAGCACGTAGTCCACCTGGTAGAAGAGCAGCTTGGGGCGCTGGCCGCGGTTCTCCAGCGTGATGCGGCAGCGGCGGCGGAACGGCATGGGCCAGTAGCAATTGAAGGCGCTGCCCGGGTTGACGCACACTGCCAGGGACGAGAGCGGAGCGAAGGTCTCCCAGCCCATGGCGAAGAAGTCGCCGGCGGGGCACTCCACGCTCGGCTGCTCCTGGTCGTCCCAGTAGATGCGCAGGATGCAGGAGCGCCAGCGCGCCGTGAGCGTCATCCAGATGTGCTGGACGGCGCCGGGCCCCTCCACATCCATCAGGGTCGCGGTCTCGCCCGGCTGGATGGGGATCCAGGGGCTGATCTTCCAGCCCTGGCCCAGTTCGCGGGCCGGGCCCGCGCCGGTTCCCTCGGTGGCCATGCCGCCGCGGCCCTTCTCGCCGCTGGGGTTCTCCGGCGTGATGGAGCGGGTCCGCGCCGACGACAGCCGGTGGAGGTTGCCCATGTCGACTGCCAGTCCGTCGAAGTCCGCCATCAGACGGGCAGGTCCGTGCGGGTGAAGAGCGGTTCCAGCGTGAGGCCCCGCTCGGCGAAGGCCTCCACCGCACCCTCGCTCCGGTCCACGATGCAGAGCACTCGGGTCACCTTGCCGCCGGCTTCCTCCACGGCGTCCACCGCTTCCAGGGTGGAACCGCCGGTGGTGGTGGTGTCCTCCACCAGGGCCACGCTCTGCCCGGGCTGAAAGCCGCCCTCGATGCGGCGCCCCAGGCCGTGGGCCTTCTTGTCCTTGCGCACGAAGAAGCCCAGCGGTGCGCGCTCGGGATCGTGCTCGGCCGCCGCCGCCAGGATGGCCGAGACCAGGGGCACGGCGCCCACCGCCATTCCCCCGACGGCCTCCACCGGCGGTCCCGCCGCCAGCCGTTCCAGCATCAGTGCGCCGGCCAGGCGCACGCCGCGCGCGCGCATCAGCGTCTGGCGCAGGTCCAGGTAGAAGTCGCTCTTGCGGCCGCTGGCCAGGGTCACCTCGCGGCGCTCGAAGGAGACCTCCAGGATCAGATCGAGAAGCTCGCGTCGTTCGGCGCCGGGTTCGGTCACTGCTTGCGGACTCCCAGGGCGAACTCGGCGATCAGCTTGCGGTGCAGCTCGCTGGTGCCCTCACCAAACTCCAGGGCCTTGGCCTCGAGCACGAGTCGCCCCACCTCGTACTCCGCCGAGAGCCCATAGCCGCCGTGCACCTGCACCGCGTCCAGCGCGTTCTGGGTGGCCGCCTCGCTGGCCACCAGCTTGGCCAGCGACGACTCCAGCGACGCCCGGCCCACGTCGGCGTCGAGCATGCGGCCCAGGCGGTACGCCACCGCCCGCGCCTGCTCGGTGCGCGCAACCATGTCGGCGATCATCTTCTGGATCATCTGGAACTCGCCGATCTTCTTGCCGAAGGCCTCGCGTTCCATGGCGTAGGGGATGGCCAGGTCCAGGCAGCGCTGGGCCTGTCCGATGCAGCGCATGGCCACCGAGAAGCGCCCCATCTCCAGGGCTGCGCCCAGCACCGGGAACCCGCCGCCCGGCTCGCCCAGCAGCCCGTCGTCCGGCACGAAGGCGTCCTGGAAGTGCACCTCCGCCAGGTTGTCCCGCTGCAGGGTGCGCATGGGGAACTCGCCGATCTGGATCCCCTCGGTCGTCTTCGGGTCCACCAGGAAGGCCGTCACACCCTTGTGCTTGCGCTCGCGGTCGATGGAGGCGACCACGAAGAAGAGGCCCGCGTGGGCGGCGTGGGAGATGAAGACCTTGGTGCCGTTCAGCCGCCAGCCGCCCTCCACCCGAGTGGCCGTGCTCTGCATGTTGCCCAGGTCGGTCCCCCCGCCGGGCTCGGTGAGGCAGGCGGAGGAGAGGATCTCGCCCCGGGCGATGGCCGGCAGCCAGCGGTCCTTCTGGGCGTCGCTGCCGAAACGCAGGATGGACTTGGCCAGCAGCGAGTTGCCGACCGAGACCACCGAGGCCACCACCCAGTCCACCCGGGCCAGCTCCTCGCAGATCAGCCCGTAGCTCATGGTGTCGATGAAGGAGCCCCCGTACTCCTCGGGCACCATGGGAGCGAAGTAGCCCAGCGGCACCAGCTTCTGGATCAGCTCCGTGGGGTAGCGGGCCTCGCGCTCGTGGGCCTCGACGTGGGGCAGGATCTCCTTCTCGGCGAACTCCCGGACGGCGGCGCGCACGGCGCGCTGGTCCTCGGTCAGGTCGAAGTCCGCCATGCGCTCCAGGGGGGTGCTCATGGCCCCCGAGGGTAGCGTGGACACCGCGCAGGGCTTCCCCTAGATTCCGCCGTCCGGACCCGGGAGACCCCATGAAGAAGGCCAAGCCGCTTCCCCATCGCAATCGCGGCAAGTCCTCGCGCCACCGCGCCAAGCTCAAGGCCAAGCACCGTCGTGTGCGCGCCCGCCGCAGCCGCGGCGAGCGCAAGACGACGCTTCTTTCGGATTGCGGCTGGGCTGGTCGCCCTCTTGTTCGTCGGGATCGGCGGTCTGGGGATCGCCGCCCGATTCTCCGACGGCCCCATCGTGATCTTCGCCGGCGGCCCCTTTACCAGCGGCGAGCTCGTCGCCGGGGATGAGCCCGACTGGTCCTTCGTCCGCGACGTCCCGGAGGTCGAGTTCCAGCTCCTGGACCCGCCCCGCTCGCGTATCACCTGGGTCCTGGAGCACGAGGGCAAGGCCTACATCCCGTCGGGCTACATGACGACCTGGTGGGGTCGCATCTGGAAGAAGTGGCCCCTCGAGGCCGAGCGAGACGGGCGCACCCTGCTGCGCATCGGCGACGCG
>JAFDET010000109.1 GCA_019310195.1 Deltaproteobacteria bacterium | reverse complement strand
GATTCCGCAGGAGCACCGCCGCTTCGTCGACGACCTGCTCGCAAAGCACGACGTTCCGCCGCTGCCGGCCGACGCCGAGGTCAGTCCCGAGTTCAGCGTCGGCTACGAAGGGCAGCGCGACGTGATCGAGCTGGTCTTCGGGCACCGCATCGGCCTGATCGCCAGCGCCCTGGGTCCGCCGCCGGGCTGGATGATCGAGCAGGGCCGCGCCAAGGGCGTGAAGGTGGCCGCTCTGGCCGGCACCGTGGATCACGCCCGGCGTCACGTGGAAGCCGGCGTGGACATCGTGGTGGCCCAGGGCTACGAGGCCGGCGGTCACACCGGCGAGATCTCCACCATGGTCCTGGTGCCGGAGGTGGTGGACGCCGTCGACCCGGTTCCGGTCCTCGCCGCGGGAGGCATCGGCAACGGGCGCCAGGTCACCGCGGCACTGGCCCTGGGCGCCCAGGGCGTGTGGACCGGCTCGGTCTGGCTCACGACGGAAGAAGCCGAGACCCACCCGGTGGTGAAGCAGAAGTTCCTGAAGGCGTCCTCGCGGGACACCATCCGCTCGCGCTCGCTCACCGGCAAGCCGGCCCGGCAGCTGCGCAGCGCCTGGACCGAGGCCTGGGAGGATCCGGCCGGCCCAGACCCGCTGCCCATGCCCCTGCAGCCGCGGTTGGTGCGCGAGGCCCAGGCGCGCATCTCGCGCACGGCCCACAAATCCCCCGGCTCCGAGCAGCTGATCAACTACTTCGTGGGGCAGATCGTGGGCTCCCTGAACCAGGTGAAGTCGGTGCGCAGCGTGGTCGAGGAGCTGGTCCAGGACTACGCCGACACCATGGAGCGCCTGGACGACTGGGCCCAGGGCTAGGAGCCAACGCTGCCGCTGAGGGCGGCCCGGACGCACTCGACCAGCGCTTCCGGGGCGTAGGGCTTGCGCAGGAAGCCGGCGGTCCCGGACACGCGGAAGCGCTCGGAGGCGAACTCCTCGCTGAATCCGCTGGCCAGCACGATCGGAAGGCCGGGGCAGATCTGGCGCATCTCCAGGAAGGCCTGCTCACCGCCCACGTCGGGCATGGACAGGTCCAGAACGACGGCGTCGATCGAGTCCCCCTCGTCGCGGAGCCGCTCGATCCCCTCGCGACCACCCCGTGTGGCGATCACCGTGAAGCCGGCGCGGGTCAGGAACTCGCTGGCCAGCTCCAACACAGCCGGATCGTCGTCCACCACCAGGATGCGGCCGGTGGAGTGCTCGGACCTCTCCGCAACGGGAGCCGGGCCGGGCGGACGAGCCTCGACAGCGCGGACCCGGGGCAGGAGGACCCGTGCCCTCGTGCCTCGGCCCGGCGTGCTCTCGAGGCTGGCGACACCGCCGTGGGAGCGCACGATTCCGAGCGTGCTGGCGAGCCCCATGCCGCGCCCGGTGAATTTCGTGGTGAAGAACGGATCGAAGATGCGCTTGAGGGCTTCCGGATCCAGGCCGCGCCCCGAGTCGCGCACCTCCAGGGCCACGTACTCGCCGGGCTTGGCATCCGCGGCGCCATGGGCGCCGGCCAGGTCCGCTGGACGCGCGAGCAGCGGTGCGACCCTCAGCCCCACGCGGCCGCTGGCGCCCTCGAGAGCCTCGCCCGCATTGGTGACGAGATTCAGCACCACCTGCTGGATCTGGGTCTCGTCGGCCTCGATCCGCAGATCCGGCGCCAGGTCCAGATCGAGCTGGCAGCTGTCGGGCAACGCGGCGCGCACCAGCTCCAACATCCGGCTCAAGAGATCCGAGACGTCGATCACCTTGCGGTCGGTCGGCGCCTTGCCGGCGTAGGTCAGCATCTGGTCCGTGAGCCTCGCGGCGTGGTCCGCAGCCGTGCGGATGCGCGCCAGCCGCGTCTGGATCGGTGCGTCGCTGGGCAGGTCCGCCTCGACCAGGCGCACGTTGCCCAGGATCACACTGAGCAGGTTGTTGAAGTCGTGCGCGATGCCGCCGGAGAGCCGCCCCAGGCTTTCGAGCCGCTCGCTCTCGTGGACGCGGCGCTCGAGCTCGCGGCTCTCGGCCTCGACGCGACGCGTCTCGGTCACGTCGCGCGCCGAGCCGACCACGCGGAACTCACCGGTTGCCGCGTTGAGCCGGGTGTTGGTGTGCACCTCCAGCCGACGCTCCGCGCCGTCCCGCGTGCGGACCGCGATCTCGCGCACTGCCTGGCCATCGGTGTTCGCTGTCTCCACGGCGAC
This sequence comes from Deltaproteobacteria bacterium, assembly GCA_019310195.1. Taxonomy (GTDB): domain Bacteria; phylum Myxococcota_A; class UBA9160; order UBA9160; family JAFDET01; genus JAFDET01. The sequence continues at coordinate 10,394 of JAFDET010000109.1, read as the reverse complement.
GGCCAGATCGCGACGCGGCTGCTCGGACAGGAAGTCGAGCCAGCCCCGGCCCTCCAGCGCCTGGGGGTCCGCCCCGGTGATGCGCTGGAAGGCGCCGGTGCTCCACTCGAGCGTGAGCTGCAGCTCGCGGTCCAGGCGGAATGCGAAGCTGAGGTCCGAGGACAGCTCCGAGATCGCGCGGTAGCGCTCCTCGCTGTCACGCAGAGCCTCATTGGCTTCGGCGAGCTCCGCGGTGCGCAGCTCCACGCGGCGTTCCAGCTCGTCCCGCGCGCGCCGCAGAGCGCGTCGGGTCGACTCCAGGGCCGCGTAGATCTGCAATCCCACCGCGGGCGGCGCCACCATCAGCCAGAGCGCGGTGAGCAGTGGGGCCGGGTCGCGTTCCAGCAGGAGCCAGAGCACGTTGGCGGCGCCTGCGGCGGTCACCAGCACGAAGGACGGCCCCAGCAGGCGCAGCCCGAGTGCGGCGCCTGGATGGGACACTGCACGATGCGCGACCCAGCCGGCCGCCAGGATCACACCGGGCTCCACCGCCAGCGCCAGCGCGTAGGCCACGTCGGCACGACCCTCGGCAGCCAAGACGGAGCGCACCAGGCCGTAGGCCAGCGCGCCGGGGAGCATCCAGCCGGGCACGCGCCGGCCGGCGAACTCCAGGGCGCCGGCCAGGAGCAGCCAGGAAAACAGGCTTCCGAGCGGGAAGCGCAGGAACCGGAGCCCCGGCGAATCCGGCGCGGCGAGCACCAAGACACCGCTCGCGCCTGCCGCGATCCAGCCGGCCATCCAGAACGGCATCGGCCCGAGGCCGGGACGCCGCAGCGCGACCAGGCCCAGCACCAGGAAGGCACCGAGGATGACGCTCAAGCCGAACTCCAGCCCTATCGGCATGAATGCTCCCAGCCTGCCCGCCAAACGGGCCCTTGGCCAACCGCGCACGAGCCAGGATACCACCCGCCGCAGGGCGACACCCCAGGCCGTCGGAAGGCCCGGACGAGTCGGATTTGACGGACGCGCGGGAGCTGGAGACACTCCGCGGGCGCGATGAGCCGCCACGAGCCCGAGGAAGGAACCCCCGCCATGGCCGATGCCGACCACATCCGCCGGATCTACGACCGCTACCCCGAGCTGCTGAACAAGGGAGACGTGGAGGGAATCGTCGAGCTGTACGCGGAGGACGCCACCATCGAGGATCCCATCGGCTCGGACCTGCACCGCGGGCGCGACTCCATTCGGGTCTTCTATCAGCGGGCGGCCGCCGCCGGGGCCACAATGAGGCGCACCGGCCCCGTGCGGGTTGCCGGCCACGAAGCGGCTACGCCCGTGGTGGTGCTGATGGGACCCGAGGGCCAGCGGAGTGCGTTGGACGTGATCAGCGTGATGAGCTTCGACGAGGGCGGGAAGATCCGCTCGATGCGGGCGTTCTGGAGCATGGACGCCATCCGCCCGGCCACCGCCGAAGACCAGGGCTGACCCGGGATGGCACTCTCGATCCTGCGCCTCGACATGCGGGCGCCGGCCTTCTCGCCGGTCGCAGCCGGCGACCTCTACGCCGCCGCCCTGGACATGTCGGTCTGGGCAGAGAAGCAGGGCTTCACCATGGTCGTGCTCTCGGAGCACCACGGAGTGGACGACGGCTACCTCCCCTCTCCGCTGACCCTGGCCGGCGTCATCGCCGGGCGCACGCGAAGCATCCCCATCAGCGTCATGGCACTGCTGCTGCCCCTCTACGACCCGGTGCGCCTGGCCGAGGACCTGGCGGTGCTGGACCTCGCCAGCGGCGGACGTATCGGAATCACCGCCGGGCTGGGCTACCGCCCCGAGGAGTACGCCATGCTGGGTGCGGACTGGCAGGGCCGCGGCCGGGTCATGGACGAGCACCTGGACGTGCTGCTGCGCGCCTGGCGGGGCGAGACGTTCGAGTGGCGCGGCCGCCCGGTTCGCGTCACGCCGCAGCCCGGCAGCCGGCCCCATCCCTTCGTGGCCGTCGGCGGCTCGGGCCGCAATGCGGCCCGCCGCGCGGCCCGCTTCGGGCTGCCGTTCCAGCCGGCGGTGCAGGATCCCGAGATCTTCGACCTCTACACCGCGGAGTGCGAGCGCCTGGGACACGTACCCCTGCTGCTGCAGCCCGGCGCCGGCAACATGCTCTGGGTCTCGGAGGATCCCGACCGCAGCTGGTCGGAAATCGGCCGCTACCTGCTGCACCACGCCATGAGCTACGCCAGCTGGCAGACGCACAACGTGGGCTCGGTGGTCGACAGCCGGGCCACGACCGTCGAAGAGCTGCGCGCCGAAGGCAAGTACCGGATCCTGACGCCGGACGAGTTCATCGGCTACACGCAGGCACACCCCGAGTCGCCGCTGGTGCACTTCCCCCTGTGCGGGGGTACACCGCCGGAGCTGGGCTGGCCGAGCCTGGAGCTCTTCGCGTCGAAGGTGCTGCCGCGCCTCGGCGCCCCGGAGGCACTCGACCTGGGCTGACCTTGCGGCGCCCTACCCCTCCATCGGGGGGAAGTCGGTGTAGCCCTCTGCACCGCCGCCGTAGTAGGTCAGCAGACTGGCATCCGGGTTCAGCTCGGCACCGGCCGCGAAGCGCTCGGCGAGATCGGGATTCGCGATGTAGGGCCGGGCAAACGACACGCACTGGGCGTGGCCGCCCTCCACGGCGAGCACGGCTCTCTGCCGGTCGTAGCTGCCGTTCACGATCAGGCTTCCGCCGTAGGCCGCTTGGATGTCCTCGGGCGTGAAGCCCGCTCCGGCCCGGTCTCCGCCGTCGGACACGGCCACCGGCGCCGACATCCGCTCGACGATCTCCACGAAGGCGAGGCTGCGCCGGTCGAGCTCGCGCACGGCATGCAGGAAGAGCGACGCGGGATCGCTGTCTACACAGTCCCAGGTGACTGTGAACGGGGACAGCCGCACCGCCGTGCGATCCGAGCCGACCGTTTCGCAGACGGCGTCCGTGACCTCGAGCAGGAAGCGGCAGCGGTTCTCCACGCTGCCTCCGTACGCGTCGCCGCGCTGGTTCACACCGTCGCGCAGGAACTGATCCACCAGGTAGCCGTTGGCGCCGTGGATCTCGACTCCGTCGAAGCCGGCTTCCATGGCGTTGCGCGCACCTCGACGGAACTGATCGATGACGCCGGGAATCTCTTCGAGGTCCAGGGCTCGCGGCGGGGTTGTCGGAACGAAGCCCTCCAGCGTGAAGGTGTTCACGTTTCCCCGCACGGCGGAGGCCGAAACCGGGGCCGCTCCGTCCTCCTGCATACTCGCATGGGAGACGCGACCCACGTGCCAGAGCTGAAGCGCGATGGCGCCGCCCCGGGCGTGGACCGCGTCGGTGACCCTGCGCCAGCCCGCCACCTGCTCGGGGGTGTGGATTCCCGGTGTGAAGACGGATCCCGTGCCCTGCACGGAGACCTGGCTGGCCTCGCTGATGATGAGGCCCGCGCCGGCACGCTGCGCGTAGTGCTCCGCCATGATCTGGTTCGGCACCCGCTCGAGCCCGGCTCGCGCGCGAGTCATGGGAGCCATCACGATGCGGTTGCGGAGCGGGATGGCGCCCAGCGTGACGGGCGTGAACAGCGACTCGACGCTCATACGCCCCGCACCGCGATCATCATCAGGACGAAGATGGTGGTGAGCACCCCGAAACCCAGCCGCGGCACCAACCGCAGCTTCAGGTGCACGTCCTCGACGGCTTCCTGGGAGAGATCCGGATCGCCCACGCCGATCTTCCGGGCCAGCCGGCTCTCCATGAAGAAGTGGAACAGCGTCAGCAGCAGGCCGAGCGCGCCGCCCACCAGGATGAACCTGCCCCACAGGTTCTCCAGCAGGATCCGGAGATCGCCCCCGGTGTGGTGGTACAGCAGCACGCCACCGGTGACGGCGACCGTTCCCGAGAGGATCGAGGCCATGCGGAAGACCCGCGGAAAGACCGCGTTCACGAAGTCCTTGCGTTCCGCTCCGCTGTGGCCGGACAGGGTCGGAATCAGGATGAAATTGATGACGGCCACTTCGCCGTACCAGGCGGCCGCGGCCAGCACGTGAACCCAGCGGACGACGATGTAGAGATCCGAGGGCATGGCGGCAGAAAACTCTAGCCCTCCGGAAATCGAGCGGTACTCGCACGCGCCGTGCAGCCGGGCAGCGGGCCGGATAGCCTCTGCGGGTGGCCGCCGAGCTTCCGTACGAAGAGATCAGTCCCTGGGTCGAGACGCCCGCGGACCTTCGGGATCCGCTCGCGGAGAATCTGCGCACCGATGTGGTGGTGATCGGTGGCGGCTACACCGGGCTCTCCACCGCCCTCGCCCTACGGGCCCAGGGCGCACACGTGGCGGTCCTGGAGCAGGACTTCGCCGGCTCCGGCGCCAGCGGCCGCAACGCGGGCCACCTGTCGCCGACCATCGGGAAGGACATCCCCACCCTGCTGCGGCTCTTCGGGCGCGAACGCGCTGCGAGCCTGGTGCGCTTCGCGGACGCCTCCGTGGAGCACACCGAAGAGGTGATCCGGAAGCACGGCATCGACTGCGACTACGCCACCAATGGGAACATCCTCGCCGGCCTGCATCCCAAGCATGAGCCACGCCTGCGCCGCGCTGCGGAAGCGGCGCAGGGGCTCGGCGCCCGGGTGCGCTTCCTCGCGGAAGGCGAGATGCGGGAGCGCGGCCTGCCGGCCGCATTCACGTGCGGTGTGCTCGAGGAGTGCGGCGGAGCGCTGCACCCGGGCCGTTACATCACGGGCCTGCGGCGCGCTGCGCTGGCCGCCGGCGTCAGGCTGTTCGAGCGGTCGGCGCTGACCGAGCTCGTAGCGGGCCCGCCGGCCGTGGCCCGCACCGCGCACGGGTCGGTGACCGCGGACTTCGCTGTCCTGGCGACCAATGCCTACACGGCGGCAACCGGCTGGAAGAAGCGCGCGATCGCCCCCCTGGGCGTATCGCTTCTGGAGACGGAGCCGCTCTCCGACGACCAGCGCGCAGCGCTCGGCTGGCAGGGCGGCGAAGGCATCTACACGGCGCACGAAACCCTGGAGAACTACCGGATCACCGCACAAGGCACCCTGGTGGGCGGAACGAAGCTCGTTCGCTTCGCGTTCGGCCATCGGCTCCCGGCCGGCTACGACCCGGAGGCCTTCCGCAGCATCGACTCCGCCTTCCGAGCGCGATTCCCAGCTCTTCGCGATCTCGGCGTGCGCCGCTTCTGGAGCGGTTGGATCGCCCTGACCCTCGACCTGCTCCCGGCGCTGCACGTGGATGGGCCCAAGGGGAACGTCCTTTCCGGCCTGGGCTACTGCGGACACGGCGTGGGTCAGGCGACGTTGATGGGGGCCATGCTGGCGGAGCGCGTGCAAGGGCGTGAGCACCCGTGGGAGAGTGCCCTGCAGCGCAGGCGTCTCTCGTGGCCTCCGGAGCCGCTGCGCTGGACCTGCGCGAAGATCCTCAACGGTGTCTTCACCGCCATCGACCGGCGCACCGATCGCCAGATCCGGGCACTGCGCGGCTGAGGGCCTTGCCTCCGAGTGCCGTCAGCGGGCCAGAAGCGCCTTGCAGTCGAGGATCTCGACCCGCTCGGCCAGGATCAGCTTGCTGCGGGCATAGAGCGGCGCCACCTGTGCGGTGAGATCCTCGCCGTTCTCCTTCACCCGCACCGAATCCACGGCCAGGGACGAGCCCTGAACGTGCACGCACGTGCGCTCGCCGCCCTGGGCCAGGCGCTCTTCGAAGAGCTCGATGGCGTCGCCCAGCTCGCTCAGTGCGCTGCGATCCGCCACCACGACGTTCACGCTCTCGGTGAGACGCTGGGCCTCTGCCGCACCGGGTGACTTGCACATGTAGAAGTCCGGGTGGCGACTCGCGATCGCCTGGGCGTGGCGCAGCGGCAGGCCGGCGAAGCTGACGTGAGTCGCCTGGTTGTGCCGCTGAGCGGCATCGCCCCCGAACAGCACGTAGGTGTCCTCCAGCGAGCTCACGCGGGCGAAGCGGGTCTCGATCTGGCTCGTGTCGCGCACCACGGAGCGGCCCTCGAGCCGGGTGCCGACACCGCGCGGATCCAGCCCGGTGACGTCCACCTTGTTGAAGAAGAGCCAGGCGCCGGACGCCAGCAACACGAAGAGAATCCCCTTGCCCATCCCCCGCCATCGGCCTGTCGCAGCCGGCGCTGAAACCGGCGACGGGCGGGCGGGGTTGCAGGCCGATTTAGTCATGTGTACAATCGGCTTGGTCGATTGATCAAATGGAGGTCCCGCCGATGATGGCGAGGGCGACGGCGGCCCAGACGAGCAGCGATACCCCGGAGCGGATCCTCCGCGCGGCCCTCGAGGCGTTCTCGGAGAACGGCTTCGACGGCGCCACCACGCGCGACATCGCGGCCCGGGCCGGCGTGCCGCTGGGGCTGCTCCAGTACCACTTCGGCGGCAAGCCCAAGCTCTGGCGGGCCGCCGTGGATCGCGCCTTCGCCGTGCTGCGCGGCGGTCTCGACAACGTGCTGGGCGACCCGGGGCCGGCCGACGACCGCGAGCGATTGGGGCTGCTGATTCGCGCCCACGTGCAGTTCGTGGCCGGCAACCCGGAGTTCGTGCGGCTCATGCACGACGAGGGCAAGCGCGGCGGGCCGCGCATGCGCTGGATGGTGGATCGCCACGTGAAGCCGCTCTACGCGGCCCTGGTGGCGCTGATCCAGCGGGTCCAAGAGACCGGCCTGCTTCCCGCCGAGGTGGCGCCCGTCCACTTCGTCTACATCCTCGCCGGCTCTGCCGGCGTGATCTTTCACCAGGCCCAGGAGTGCAAGCGGCTCTCGGGCGTCGATCCCTCCAATCCGGAGGTGGTCAACGCCCACGCACGCGCCGTCGAGCACCTCTTCCTCGGCCCCCCCAACCAGGAGATGACCCGATGAAGCTCGCCACGTTCACCCAGGATGACGTCACCCGCATCGGTGTCGTCGACGGGGACGCGATCGTCGATCTGGCCGCAGCCGCCCCGGACCTGCCCCGAGACATGCTCGGCTTCCTGGAAGCCGGCTCGAAGGCGCTGCACGCGGCGCGCGCCGCCCTGGATGGCGCCCCTCGCCTCCCCCTGGCCGACGTGCGTCTCGAAGCGCCCATCGCCCGCCCGCCCAAGTTCCTGGCGATCGGGCTCAACTACGCCGACCACGTCGCCGAGTCCGGCCGAGACGTCCCCGAGCACCCGACCGTCTTCAACAAGCAGTCCACGTGCGTGGCCGGCCCCACGGACCCGGTGCACCTGCCCCGCGCCTCCCACGTGCTGGACTACGAGGGCGAGCTGGGCTTCGTGATCGGCCGACGCTGTCGCCACGTGTCGCGCGACGACGCCGCGGACGTGATCGCCGGCTATCTGGTGGTCAACGACGTGACCGTGCGCGACTGGCAGCTGCGCGTACCCACCTGGACCATGGGCAAGTCCTTCGACACCCACGGTCCGATCGGCCCCTGGATCGTGACGGCCGACGAGATCCCCGACCCGCACCAGCTGCGCCTGCGCACCTGGGTGAACGACGAGCTGCGGCAGGAGTCCAACACCAAGGAGCTGATCTTCGACTGCTTCACGCTGGTGGAGCACCTCTCGACGGCCTTCACGCTGGAGCCCGGCGACATCGTCGCCACGGGCACGCCCGCGGGCGTGGGCATCGGCATGAAGCCGCCCCATCTACTGGTGGCCGGGGACGTGGTGCGCATCGAGATCGAGGGGATCGGGCAGCTCGAGAACCCGGTGATTGCGGAGCCCGAAGACACCGCGCGGATCGGCTGAGCGGGAGCAGCGACCACCCGGACGTTCCCGGCATGAAGGGGCTGCACCTCTTTCACTTCATGATGTCGAACTGCTCCCAGCGCGCGCGCCTGGCGCTGGAGGAGAAGGGCCTCTCGTGGACGAGCCACCACATGAACCTGCCGGGCAACGAGCACGTCACCTCGGACTACCAGCGCATCAATCCGAACGGCGTGGTGCCGACGCTGGTCCACGACGGCCAGGTGGTGATCGAGTCCAATCACATTTTGGTCTACCTGGACGAGCACTTTCCGGAGCCGCCCTTGCGGCCCGCAGACGCGAACGCGCGGCACGGGATGGAAGAGCGGATGGCAGCCTGCAGTGCGTTCCAGCCCACCATCAAGGTGCTCTCCCACGAGCGGCTGTTCCGTCCCTTCCGCAAGGTGGGGGCCGAAGAAGTCGCCCTCTACGAGGCGAAGCACCGGGACCCGACGCTGGTCGCGTTCCTGCGCGACTACGCGGAAGAGGGCCCGGCCTGGCAGGCCCGGGTCGCTCTGGCCGAACGAGGGATGAAGACGGGCCTCGCCGGGCTCGAGGCGGCGCTGGGCGACTCGCCCTGGCTCAGCGGCGCCGACTACGGCCTGGCCGACATCTCCTGGGTGGTGAACGCGAATCGGCTGAACCAGGCTCAGGTGGACCTGTCCGCGTGGCCCCGCTTCCAGGACTGGGCCGAGCGCGCCATGGCGCGGCCGGCCTTCGAGCGGGCCGTCGCCTCGTACCGTCCCTGAGCCCCCTACCCTTTACCGAAGCAGAAAGGCATCCCCATGAGTGAAACGAACCGACAGTGGCTGCTGCACGCTCGCCCGGTGGGCATGGTGAAGGAGAGCGACTTCGAGCTGCGGACCTCTCCGATGCCGAAGCCCGGCGACGGACAGGTGCTGGTCCGCACCCGCTGGCTCGCCTTCGAGCCCGCCATGCGCGGCTGGATGGTGGACCGGCCCAACTACATCCCGCCGGTGGGAATCGGCGAAGTGATGCGAGGCATGGCCGTCGGCGAGGTCGTCGAGTCCAACCTCGACGGCTACGCGCCCGGTGACCGCGTCAGCGGCATGCTGGGCTGGCAGGAGTGGGCGCTGGGCGACGGGGCGCTGCGCAAGCTGCCCGAGGGAACCGACCCGCGGCTGGCGCTGTCGGTCCTGGGCCTCACGGGGATCACGGCCTACTTCGGACTGCTCGAGGTGGGTCAGCTGAAGGAAGGCGACGTGGTGGTGATCTCGGGCGCCGCGGGTGCCACGGGCTCGGTCGCCGGCCAGATTGCGAAGCGCAAGGGCTGCCGCGTCGTCGGCATCGCCGGAGGCGCCGAGAAGTGCTCTTGGCTGACGGACAAGGCGGGCTTCGACGCCGCCATCGACTACAAGAACGAGGACGTGGGAGCGCGCCTGTCGGAGCTGTGTCCCGACGGGATCGACGTTTTCTTCGACAATGTGGGCGGGCCGATCCTGGATGAGGTCCTCGCGCGGATTGCGCGCGGCGCCCGCGTCGTGATCTGCGGAGCGATCTCCCGCTACAACGAAGAAGAGGCTCCGCCGGGCCCGCGCAACTACTACCGGATCGTCGCGCAGCGGGCCCGCATGGAGGGCTTCGTGGTCATCGACTTCCTGGCGCGCGCCGCCGAAGCCGCGGCCGAGCTGACGAAGTGGGTGGCCGAAGGCAGCATCGTCTGGGAGGCGGACGTGCAGAAGGGCTTCGAGAATGCTCCCAGGACCCTGCAGCGCCTCTACACCGGCGCGAACTTCGGCAAGCAGCTTCTCGAGCTCTGAGAAGGAGCGTCCGTGATCCTCCTCCCGTGCCTGATCCTCGTAGTGGCCGCCGTGGCGTGGTGGGGTTGGGAGAGCTCCCAGCGTCGCCGGCATCCGGTTCCCGAGGGCGAGCTGGGCATCGAGTACGAGAGCCACCCCATCGACCTGATCGAGACCGGCGCCTACGAGAACATCCGCCGTCCGTTCTTGTCGGTGAACCCGGGAGGGACGGTGCCCGTGCTGCTCCACCACGGGCATCCCATCTACGAGTCCCACTGCCAGATCCGCTACGCGGCGGAGCACGCGCCGCCCGGGAGCCCCGCGCTGACGCCTGAGGATCCGGCGCTACACGCTGCGATGGAGGTCTGGATCGACCGCTCCTCCCTCACCCACGACCCCCTGAACCACGGCGACGAGAGCGCGGGCAACGCGGTCCCCGGCCTCACGCTCCCGCTCTTCGCCGCCATGATCGACCGGATCGCGTACTGGAAGATCCTCGAGGGCGTGCTGTTCCACTTCGACAAGCAGCGCCCTTTCGTGTTCCTGGCCTTCAAGGCGCTGGGCCTCGCCAACCTCCGGCGACTGACGCCGGCCATGAAGATCCTGGCCCGCAGCCGCCGCCAGATGGGCGTGCACCTGGACGGTTTAGAGGCGCAGCTTCGCGACGGCGGCGGCCCCTGGCTCCTGGGCGAGACGTTCAGCCTGGCGGACGTGAGCTGGCTGGTGATCTTCGAACGGCTGGTCCAAGCCGACTGCCTGGACGTCTTCCTGGGAGCGGAGCTGCGACCGGAGTGCGCCGCGTACTGGGAGCGCCTGCGCAAGCGGCCCAGCTACCGCCGGGCCATCCTCGAGCACTCCCACCCCACCATCGCCTACGGGACGC
>JAFDET010000335.1 GCA_019310195.1 Deltaproteobacteria bacterium | reverse complement strand
GAGACCGCTCGCGCTTACGTCCCCTTGGACCAGCGCTAGCGCGGCAGCGTGACGCAGCCGGGCTGCTACACCACGGCGCGCGTGCGCCGCGGGCGGGTGGCTTTGGCGGCGCGGCATGCGGCGCGCCTGGCGCGCGACGCGCGCGCCCTGGGCCTGGGCGAGCCCGAGCCCGCCGAGATCGGCGAGGTCCTGGCCCGGCTGGCGCGGGAGGCCTTCGGCGACGGCGACGGAATCGTGCGCCTGGAGGCGCGCAGCGACGACGCGGGACGGCTGCGCCTGCTGGGCTCGAGCCGCGACCTGGGCGCGGACCCCGCAACCTGGTCGGCGCTGTGCAGCCGCGTCACCCACCCGGGGCCCGACGGGCCGCCGGGAGTCAAGCGCAGCGACCATCCGGCCGCGGCCGCCGGGCGCGACGAGGCGCAGCGTGCCCAGGTGGACGAGGCGTTGCTCTTCGACGCCCGCGGCCTGCTGGTCGAAGGCGCCCGCAGCAGCCCGGTAGTGGTGCTCGCCGACGGGCGGGCGGTCACTCCCCCGCTGGGCCTCGGCGGCGTGGCCGGCCTGGCACGCGCCATCGCGCTGGACTCGGACGCCGGGATCCAGGAGGCGGACCTGGAGCGCGCGGCGCTCACGACCGCGCGCGAGATCGTGGCGCTAAACGCCGTGCGCGGCGCCCGCCCGGTGGTGCGGCTGGACGGCCGGGCGGTGGGAGACGGCCGTCCGGGCTTTGCCGCGCGCTACCTGGCCTCGGTCGTCGAACGAGCCTGGGAGCTATGATCGCTCGCGGAGGGAACACCGCCCATGACGGCCCCCACCACCGTGTTGGTGACCGGCGCTACCGGCTTGGTCGGAGGTCGCCTGGTCCCGTCCCTGCTGGAAGACGGTCGGCGGGTACTCGCCGCTACGCGCAGCCCCGAGCGCGCGCGCTTCGGGCGGGGAGTCGAAGCCGTAGGTTGGGACGGCGTAAGCCTGCCCGCCGAAGTACTGGGCCGCTGCGACGCGCTGGTCCACCTGGCCGGCGAGCCGCTCTTCGGCGGTCCCTTCAACGCCGCGCGCCGGCGCCGTGTGCGCGACAGCCGGGTGGACTCGACCCGCGCCCTGGCAGCGGCCCTGGCGGCCCTGCCCGCAGACGAGCGCCCCGCCGTGTGGCTGTGCGCCTCCGCCGTGGGATTCTACGGCTCGCGGGGCGACGAATCGCTCTCCGAGCAGGCCGGGCCCGGGCGCGGCTTCCTGGCGGAGCTGTGCGGGGACTGGGAGGCCGCCACCCGCCCCGCCGCCGAGGCGGGCGTGCGGGTGGTGAACCTTCGCATCGGCATCGCCCTGGCCCGGGAGGGGGGAGCGTTGGCGCTCATGCGGCGGCCCTTCGCACTGGGGCTGGGCGGCCGGCTCGGCGACGGGCAACAGTGGGTACCCTGGATCCAGCTGGACGACCTGGTGGCGCTGCTGCGCTTCGCCCTGGACGAGGAGTCCCTCTGCGGTCCGCTCAACGCAGTGGGTCCCGCCCCCGCGCGCAACGCGGAGCTCACGACCGCGCTGTCGCGCGTGCTGCGGCGCCCGGCGCTCATCCCGGTGCCCGGCTTCGCCATCCGGCTGGCGCTGGGGGAGCTGGCCGACGAGCTGTTGGGCAGCAAGCGAGTGCTCCCGGAGCGGGCGCTGGCCGCGGGCTTCCGCTTCGCGCACCCCGAGCTGGAAGAAGCGCTGGCGGCAGAGCTGCGCTGAGCCCGGGCCTCAGTGCGTGCGGCGGGCGCGGGTCACGGGCGGGAAGACGGCCGGCAGCACTTCCTTCGCCAGCAGCTCGGCGCAGCCGGGCTGGACGGCGAAGTAGCCCAGGGAGGGCCGCGGCGAATCCACCGTGGGGAACTCGGCCCCGAACTCCCGCAGCAGGCGCTCGACGATGGCCTGGGCCTTGTCGCCGTCGGCATCGGCGAGGAACAGCACGGCGCGCTCGCGGGTCATGCGAAAGATGGCGTCCTCGACACGAAGCGCACTTTCCACGTAGTTGAGGAACTCCGGCGTCATCAGGTCGTCCGGCGCGCCGGCCACGCCCACGACGGCGCAGGGCAGTCCGTGGGTATTGGCCAGCTCGCGCGAGCGAACCAGGTGCTCGCGGATCTGGCGGGGGTCGTCCCCGAGGCTATGCGTGGAGGGAGGGGTCATATTGGCCCATATCGTCGCCTGGCCTGCGAAGCTGTAGCCCAGTGTGGAACCCGCCCCGAAGGGCCGCAAGTCAGCCCCGGGAGCCCCGCTCGAACACCGCCACGGCCGCCACGGCGCAGGCGGCCGTCAGCAGCGCCAGGAGCGCCGCAGACAGAGTCGGGGGAATCTCACTCACCCCCAGCAGCCCGTAGCGCAGCAGATCCACGCCGTAGGTGAGCGGGTTCACCGACGACAGGACCCGCGTCAGAAACGGCAACGTGGCGACGGGGTAGAAGATCCCGGACAGCAGGTAGAGCGGCACCGTCACCAGGCCCGCGATCAGTCGGTAGCTCTCGGCGCTGCGCAGGACGGTTCCCAGAGTGATGCCCAGGGCCACGAAGCTCACGGTGATGGCTACCACCGCCAGCAGGACGGCGCCCGCGTGGGGCACGGCCAGCGGCGTGAACGCCGCCAGCAGGACCACCTGCACCGCCACCAGCAGCAGCGATGCGATCACTCGCGAAAGCATCTTGCCCGCCACCACGGCCCCGCGCGAGATGGGCGCCACCAACAGCGCCCGCAGGAAGCCGCTCTCGCGATCCTGGATCAGGGTCATCCCGCCCCCGACGCCGGCCGAGCCCACGACCAAGGCCAGCATCCCGGAGGCCAGGTGGCCCACGTAGTCGGCCCCGGTGGGGAGCGACACCACGTCGTTCAGACCGAAGCCGATGAACGCCACCGCAGCCAGCGGAAAGGCCAGCTGGCCGACCCAGTACGCGCGATCGCGCCGGTAGCGCAACATCTCGCGGTGCAGCACCGCGAGAGCGTCGCCCGCGAAGTGCATCACGAGGGATCCCCCAGGCCTTGAGGCTCGAAGCCGAGCCGCTCGGGCTCGAAGGGATGGCCGGTGTGGTGGAGGAACACGTGCTCGAGATCCGGGCGGTGCAGCTCCACGTCGCTCACGCCCCAGGGCCGCACCGCCTCCAGCAGCGCCGC
>JAFDET010000108.1 GCA_019310195.1 Deltaproteobacteria bacterium | reverse complement strand
ATCAACGGCGGCGGCGCCCGCCTCGAGCTTCAGACCAGCGGGGGCAACATCCGCATTCGCCTCGACTGAGTCGGGGACTCAGCCCTCCGCCAGGACCCGCGCCACTTCGTCGCGATCGAAGCGCGGCAACGGCGCGCCGCCGCAGCTCACGCCGCTCCCCTCTTCCGCGCGCGCCACGACGCGCGCGGCAAAGCCGCGCGCGGCCAGGGCGTCGAGTGCGGCTGCCACGCGATCCGCGTCGAAGGCCGCCAGCAGCGCGCCCGAGGCGATCGCACCCCAGGGATCGGCGCCGGCCGCCCGGCACAGCGCCCTCCCGGGCTCGAACCAGAGCACGGCCTCGGCGTCCACCTGCAGCGCAACGCCGGAGGCATCGGCGAGCTCGTAGAGCCCCGACGAGAGCCCGCCCTCGGTGGGGTCGTGGAGCGCGAGCGCGCCCAGCTCCGCGGCGACCAGGGCCGCCTCCACCACCGAGATGCCGGGATCCTCCAGCGCAGCCGACGCCAGCGCCCGAACTTCCGCCCCCACGCCGGCACCCGGCGCCTCGGCGGCGAGCACCGCGGCCGCCTCTACCGGCGCCGGTCCCACCTGCACGATGCGATGGCCGGGCGCCGCACCGCCGGTGGGAACGAAACGCCCGTCGGCGGCAAAGCCCAGCATCTGACCGACCACCACGGGCTGCACCACGGCGGAGGTCACCTCCGTGTGGCCGCCCACCAGCACGGCGCCCACCGCGTCGAGCGCCCGTCGGGTCCCGGCCAACAGCGCACGCACGTCGTCTGCCTCGGTGCCCTCGGGCAACAAGACCACCGCCAGGAACCAGCGCGGGCGCACACCCATGACCGCCACGTCATTGGCGTTGATCACCACGGAGTGAGCGCCAACGCCGGCGCCGGTCAGGGTGATGGGGTCGGTGGCCGCGACCAGAACCCCACCGCCCACCTCGATGGCGCAGGCATCCTCTCCCACGGCCGGCCCCAGAAGGACCTCCGGCGCGTCGGCCGCCGCCTCGGCCAGAAGCTCCCGCAGCAACTCCGGAGGCAGCTTGCCGGTAAGAAGTCCCTGCATTGGGGGACGTTCCTGCATAACTGCATCCAGTACCAGTCCTGGGCGGCAGGAGTGGCACTCCATGCAGTTATGCAGGAACGTCCCTCCGCGCAGGAGTGGCACTCCGTGCAGTTACGCAGGAACGTCCCTCTGCGCACGTCGTCCCCCCCGGACAATCCCGAAGGGCGGCGCGCTATGCTGGCCTTCCGGAGGGTGTGCCTGCCATGGGAGGTCGCCGGAAGGCGCTGCACCGCATGTGGGTCGCCGCGCTGGTCGTGGCGCTGGCCTGCACGCCGGGCTTGGACGACCAGCTGGCCGAGGCCCGGCGGGCCAGTGAGGCCGGTCGACCTCAGGAAGCGATTGCGCTGCTGCGGTCGGTGCTCGAGCGCGAGCCGGAGCACGAGGAAGCGAACTTCCGGCTCGGAGCCGCCCTGGTCGCCGCCGGCGACTCCAGCCTGGCCATCCCGCGGCTACGCCGCGCGCTGGACTCCGAGGCCTACGCCGAAGAAGCGGGCGTGCTGCTGGCCAGCGCGTTCTTCGCGGGCCAGAACTTCGAGGAAGCGGCCGCGGCCGCCGGCCGCGTGCTGGAAGGGCGGCCGGATCATCCGGGGGCGCTGCGCCTGCGCGCCAACGCGCGCCTGCACATGGGAGATGCGGCCGGCTGTGTCGAAGACGCCGCGTTGCTGGCAGAGGCAACGCCCGACGATCCCCAGCCTTTCATCCTCAGCGGAACCTGCCTGGCGGGCGCGGGACGCATGAACGAGGCCGAGCGCACCTTCCTGCGCGCCCAGCAGGCGGTGCCGGAAGACGACGCGCTGCTCCGCGGCAGTGCCTGCGCAGCACTGGCCAACTTCTACGAGGCACACCTTCGCGACGCCGCGCGCGCTGAGGACCGCTACGACGCGTGCCTGGTGACCGACCCGGCCCACGGAACGCTGCTCCAGGCGGCGGCCGCGTTCTACGAACGCGCCGGCAAGCCCGAGAAGTCCCGCGCGGCACTGCGCCGCGCCGTCGAAGCCGCTCCCGACGACCTGGGGCTGCGCCGGGCGTGGTCCATGCTGCGCGTGCGCGAGGGCGCCGGCGACGAGGCCCTGGCGGAGCTGGAAAGAGTCGCCCGCCGACTGGACTCGGCAGCAGCCTGGTCGCTGCTCGCCAGCTTCTACAGGGAGCGGGGCGATGCGGCCAGCGCGACCGCTGCGCTGGAGAACGCGCTGCAACGGGCCACCGGAGACCCCGGGCCGATGCGCTTCGCCCTGGCCGATTCGCTGGTGGACCTGGGTCGCATGGACGAGGCGCAGCGCCTGGCCGACACGGCGCAGCCGGAAGTGTACTCGCAGCTGATTCGCGGCAGGATTCTACTGGTACAGGGCGACGCCAGCGGCGCTCTGGAGGCCTTCGACCGCGGGCTCAGCGCCTGGCCCAACAACGCCGGCGCGCGCTTCCTGGCGGGCCAGGCAGCGGAGCAGCAGGGCCTCCTGAAGCGCGCCCTCTTCGAGTACCGCGAATCCACCCGCGCCGAGCCCGGCAGCAGCGATGCGGCCCTCCACGCCGCCTACATGGCCCTGGCGCTGGGCCAGCCGGACGAGGCCATCGCATTCGCCCGGCGGCACGCAACCCACCGGACCGGCCGGTTGGGGGAGGCGGTGGTGGTTGCGGCGCGCGCCCAGCAGGCGAAGGGCGAGCCAGCCACGGCGCGCAGAGGCCTGGAGCTGTGGATCGAGGGCGTCGGGCCCGACCCGCTGGTGGTGGCGACCCTCGCCGAGCTGGAAGCCGGGGCCGAGGGCGTAGACGCCGGCATCGCACGCACCGGGGCCGTGGGGCTCGACCTGGGCGACCCCGCCAACGTGGTGGTCCTGCGCACGCGAGCCCAGCTTCTGGTGCAGGCCGATCGCGCGGACGACGCGCTCGGCGAGGTGGATGCAGCGCTGGCGCGGAACCCCCAGGAGGCGGCGCTGCACGATCTGCGCGCACGGATCCTGTCCGGCCTGGGCCGCAGCGCCGAGGCCGAGGCGGCCTTGACGCGCACCCTGGAGATCGACCCGGACTACGCGCCGGCCCTGGCCGCCCGCGGCGAGCTTCTGGTGCAGGCGGGTCGGGTGGAAGAGGGCTTCGCCCTGATCGATCGCGCCAGCGCCTCCGGCTCCGCGGACATCGGATTCCGCGCCGCCCAGCTCGCCACGGCGCTGGGGCGCAAGGAAGACGCCCGGCGCCGGCTCGAGGCCGTGCTGGCGCGACATCCGGGCCACGCGGGAGCCGCCAACGACCTGGCGTGGGCGCTGCTCGATGAGGGCGACGATCCCGAGCGCGCGCTGGCGCTAGCGGAGCGCGCCGCCGCCCGGCTGCGCTCAGCCCAGATCCTCGACACCCTGGGCCGCGCCTACCTGGCGGCGGGAAAGACGGACCAGGCGCTCTCGACGCTGAAGGAGGCGGCGCAAGCCTCCCCCGACGAGCCGGGGATCCACTACCGGTTGGGCCTGGCGCTGGCCCGCGCCGGCGAGCCCGAGGCCGCGGAGAGCGAGCTGCGACGCGCCTTGGAGCTGGCCCCCTTCCCCGAAGAAGAGAGCGCGCGCCGCGAGCTGGCCCAGCTGGAGGAGGCGCGCCCGCCGCGCTGAGCGGCGTCGACGCGGCCGCGGAGACCGCCGGCCGGGGAGCGGCACACGCCTTCGAGAGCGCGCTGCGCTTGGACCCGGCCTTCCCCGAGGCCGAGGTCGCGCGCCAGGCCCAGGCGCACGCCCCCCGCTTGAACCCCGCGCCCGGATCGGCTTGGCTACCGGCGTGGCAGAGTTGCTCTGGGAGCCGTCGCCCGAGCGGGTGGCGAACGCACGAATCACCGCCTTCCAGCGGCGCATCGAGAACCAGCTGGGTCGCCGCTTCGACGGCTACGCCGACCTGTGGCAATGGTCGGTGGAGGACCCCGCCGCGTTCTGGGCCGCGCTCTGGGATGCCAGCGAGCTGCGCACCCAGCGCTCCTACCAGCAGGTGGTGGACGACCCGCGACGCCTGCCCGGCGCGCGCTGGTTCGAGGGCGCGCGGCTGAACTTCGCCGAGAACCTGCTGCGTCGCGACGACGACGGCATCGCGGTGGTGGCCCGCAGCGAGGGCACCGCCGCGCAGCGGATGAGCTTTCGCGAGCTGCGCCGCAGCGTGGCCCGCCTGGCGCGCGGAATGCGCGCCGCCGGCGTCGTGCCCGGCGATCGCGTAGCGGGGTTCCTGCCCAACATTCCCGAGACGCTGATCGCCATGCTCGCCAGCACCAGCCTGGGCGCGGTGTGGTCCTCCTGCTCACCGGACTTCGGCGTAGCGGGTGTGCACGACCGCTTCGGGCAGATCGAGCCCAAGTTGCTGTTCAGCACCGATGGCTACGTGTACGGGGGGAAGCGCATCGACTCGCGGCCGGTCGCCGAAGAGCTGGCGCGCCGCATGCCCTCGGTGGAGCACCAGGTCATCGTGCCGCACCTGGGCTCCGACGCCGACCGCGGCGGAACCCCGTGGGCCGAGTGGCTGGGTGACGACGACGATCCGGAGCTGATCTTCGAGCCCCTGCCCTTCGATCACCCGGTCTACATCCTCTACTCGTCGGGAACCACGGGCGTACCCAAGTGCATCGTACACGGCGCCGGCGGAATGCTGCTCCAGCACTGGAAGGAGCACGCCCTGCACACGGACCTGGGACCCGAGGACCGGCTCTTCTACTTCACCACCTGCGGCTGGATGATGTGGAACTGGCTGGTGGGAGCACTGGGCGTCGGCGCCGGCATCGTGCTCTACGACGGATCGCCCTTCGCGCCCGACGGGGGCGCCCTGTTCCGCATGGCCGAGGACGAGGAGGTGAGCGTCTTCGGCACCAGCGCCCGCTTCCTGGCCGCGGCCGAGAAGGCAGGCGTCTCACCGCGCCAGGAGGGCGAACTGCCGCGGCTGCGCAGCCTGCTCTCGACCGGCTCACCGCTCTCCATCGAGGGCTTTCACTACGTGTACCGCGAGATCAAGTCGGACCTGTGCCTCTCGTCCATCGCCGGGGGCACCGACATCTGCTCCTGCTTCTTTCCCGGCAACCCAACCCTGCCCGTGCACGCGGGCGAGCTCCAGTGCCGCGGCCTGGGCATGGCCGTACAAGCTTGGGACTCCCAAGGCCATGCGCGGATCGGCGAGAAGGCCGAGCTGGTCTGCACCCGCGCCGCGCCCTGCATGCCGGTCCGCTTCTGGAACGACCCCGACGGAAGCCGCTACCGGTCGGCCTACTTCGAGCGCTTTCCCGGCGTCTGGCACCACGGCGACTTCGTCGAGATCACACCCCAGGGCGGCGCGATCGTCCACGGCCGCTCCGACACCACCCTGAACCCGGGCGGTGTGCGCATCGGAACCGCGGAGATCTACCGACCGGTGGAGGGCCTCGACGAGATCGAGGACGCCCTGGTGGTGGGCCAGGACTGGGACGGCGACGTGCGCGTGGTGTTGTTCGTGAAGCTGGGGGCGGGCAGCGAGCTGGACGCGGAGCTGGAGGCGCGGCTGCGCGACAGCATCCGCCGGCGCGCCACACCGCGCCATGTGCCGGCGCGGATCGTGGCGGTGGACGACATCCCCTACACGCGCAGCGGCAAGAAGGTGGAGCTGGCGGTGCGCGACGTGGTGCACGGGCGCCCGGTGGCCAACCGGGAGGCCATCGCCAACCCCGAGGCCCTGGACTGCTTCCGCAACCGGAAGGAGCTGCGGAGCTAGGCCTGCTCGTCCCAGTGGCGGCGCAGGCGCACTGCGGCCTCGAAGAGCGGAAGCGTATCTACGCTCTCGTCCCACGAGCCGCCCTGCAGCTCCCGGTAGGCGCGCTCCACGTTGAAGACCAGGCGCTCCGGCTGGCTCCAGTCGGCGTAGGGCCCCAGGTCGATGCGGCGCGCCGCCTCCTCTGCCGGCACCTCCTGCTCGAAGAAGCGCCGCGACTCGTCCAGCACGTAACGCAGGTAGTCACTCAGCTCGAGCGCGGCCTCGGCGCCGCACGGAACGCCGTGACCGGGCACGATCACCGGCGCCAGCGATGCGATGCGCTCCAGCGCCTCACACCAGCGCTCGGTGGTGCCCTCCCAGCCAATGGGCGTGCAGTGCTGGAAGAGCACGTCGCCGGCGAAGACGACCCCGTCCTCGGGCAGGTGCACCACCAGGTCTCCGCCGGTGTGGGCGGGGCCCACGAAGATCAGCTCGGCGGGCCGGCCGTCCAGGTCCAGAGTCAGCCCCTCGTCGCCGACCAACCGGTTGGGCGGCGTGACCTCCACGTCGGAGAAGTCGAAGGCGCTCAGGTCGTCGGCGAACCAGCGCAGCCCGGGCGGCAGGTCCGGCGCCGTTCGCATGGCCTCGAGCACATGCGGGGGGAGGTCGCGGGTCATCGCCTCGGCACAGAAGCGGTGCCCGTAGATCTCCGCGTCGCGCAGCAGCTGGTTGCCCCAGGTGTGGTCCACGTTGTGATGGGTGTTGACCAGCCGGCGCGGCGCACCGGGAGCGACGCCGGCATAGAGGTCGAGGGCGCGCCGGGTGCTGCGCACGTCCATCAGCGTGTCCACCACCAGGCCGCCACCCCCGGCGACGAAGCCCGAGTTGCTCCAGCCCCAGCCCCGGTCGGGCTGGAGACAGGCATAGACACCCGAAGCGACCTCGCGCAGCTCCATGACGATCTCCCTACGACCCGTTGCCCGGCCGCTTCACCGAAAGTCGAATCTGACTGGGCGACACGTCCAGCACGCGCAGGCCCTTGGGGTGCTGCACGTCGGAAGGGCCCACGGTGAAGGTGCGGCGTCCCAGCTGGACCAGCAGCGCGTCCACCCGCAGGGCGGTCTCGTTCATGTCCGCCAGGACGAGACGGCTGCGCCGCCCCTCGATCACCACCGTGACCTCGGACGGCGACACCTTCTCCAGCTCGAAGCCCTCGGGCAGGTTCTCCACCACGACGGGAATCTGGCGCTCCACCTCTCCCACACTGGCGCCCGGCACCACGACCAGCCACATGGCCGCCGCCGCCACCACGGCGACCAGGGCCTCCGGCCAGCGCGCGGCGATGCCGCGCACCGCGCCGCGGGGAGCCGGCGCCGTACCCGCGGCGAACTGACGCAGCTCCTGGCTCAGCGCCTCGGGACCGGGCAGCGGGGTCAGCTGACCGTCGCGAGCCAGGGACACCACACCCCGCTCCTCGGACACCACCACCACCAGCGAGTCGGACTGCTCCGCCAGGCCCAGCGCCGCGGCGTGGCGCGTGCCGCCGCCCCGCAGGGCGCCGCGGTTGTCCGACAAGGGAAGGTGCACGGCGAAGCGCGCGATCCGATCGCCCTGGATCAGCACCGCACCGTCGTGCCCGGGCGAGTTGGGGTCGAAGAGCGAGAGCAGCAGCGGCTCCGAGAGCCGGGCGTCCAGCTTCACGCCGCCCTCCAGATGGCGCTCCAGGGGCTCGCGGCCCGGCAGCACCAGCAAGGCGCCGCGGCGCGTCTCGATCAGGCGCGTGACGCTGCGCACCAGCACGTCCAGCGCGGTCTCGGGCGCGGTGGGCGCACGGCGCCGCAGGCCCCATACCCCGAGCTGCTCCACCATGCGACGCAGGTCGTCCTGGAACACCACGACCAGCACGATGACGAAGACGGCGAAGAAGGCGCGCAGCAGGCTGGCGGTGAGCGGAAACTGGAAGCGCAGGGCCGCCAGGTAGATCAGGCCCAGGAACGCGAATCCCACCAGGGCCAGGGTCGCGCCGGAGCGGCGCAACACGACGATGGCGAGCCAGAGCAGGAAGGCCACCAGCCCCACGTCCACCGCATCGAGGATCCGGACCTCCGGGAGCGCCCCCATGCGGGCGACCATAGGCGCTCGGGCCGCCGGCTGCCGCCTCAACCGTCCCGTCCGGAGCGCCGATGGGACGGGGATGGGTCGCTGGATCGCAGTGTGCAGCATCGCCTTCCTGCTGGGAGGCTGCTTCGTCCTGGACGAAATCGACGCGGGTCAGGAACTGCTGAGGCAGCACTCCCCCAAGGAAGCGGCCAAGGCCGAGACGGAGGAGCAGCCCTCCGAGGAGGACTCGTCCGGCTTCCTGGAGCGCGCCAAGCGCTTCTGGGCCGGCCTGAGAAGCGACCGCCAGGGGGGCCGGGGCACCCAGGCGGACACCTCGCCGCCGCCCCACCCGGACAACGTGCTGGTCCGCTGCGACGTCCAGGGCCGCCTGGAGTTCACACGCAAGTTCACCTGCCACCGCAAGGGCGGCAAGGTTCTCGGCCCCATGCACACATCCAGGCGCTAGAGGGCGCCAGGGGCCCCGGAGCGGGCCCGGCGGGCTGCCGGCGGAGGGGGTAGTGGCGATAACCCCCATCTTGCGTATGGTTCCGGGTGATGGCAGCCCTGTCCTCGCGGACCGGGGCGCGCGAAAAGGGCGGCTCTCGCCGGGAACCGATCGACCCGGCCGACGTGGAAGCCGCTGCGCAGCGCCTCGGCATTGAGCAGCTCCATCCGGAGCAAGAGCATGTGCTCGACGGTGTATTCGCCGGGCGCGACGTCCTCATGGTGCTTCCGACCGGATTCGGGAAATCGGCCTGCTACCAGATCCCCAGCATGGTTCTGCCCCAGCCGGTGCTGGTGATTTCGCCGCTGCTGGCCCTGATGCGCGACCAGGAGGAGAAGCTCCTGGCCCGGGACATCCCGGTGGTGCGCATGGACGGCACCGTGCGTGGCAAGAAGCGGGCGGCGGCCTTCGAGCGCATCGCTGCCGGCGGACCCCTGCTGGTGATGACCACGCCCGAGACCGCCGACGCGCCGGAGCTGGGCGAGGCCCTCGCAAGCTCCGGGATCTCCATGGTGGCCGTGGACGAGGCCCACTGCATCTCCGAGTGGGGCCACGACTTCCGCCCGGCCTACCGGCGCCTGGGTCCCCGACTGCGCGAGATGGGCGGGCCCCCGGTGCTGGCGCTGACGGCCACGGCGACGCCCCACGTGCGCGACTCCATCGTCAAGACGCTGCGCATGCGAGACCCGTCCGTGGTGGCCGACTCGCCCCACCGGGACAACCTGGCCTTCGAGGTGCTGTGGTGCGAGGGCGACGCGCGGCTGCGCGCCCTGGTGCGTCTGGTCCGCCGGCTGCGCCGCCCGGGAATCGTCTACTGCACCACCACGCGCGAGGTGGACGAGGTCTACACCATCCTGCGCCGTTTCAAGGTGCCCGCCACCCGCTACCACGGGAAGATGACGGCCGCCGAGCGCAACAAGGAACAGGCCAGCTTCATGCGTCGGGGCCGGCGCAGCGTAATGATCGCGACCAACGCCTTCGGCCTGGGCATCGACAAGAGCGACATCCGCTACGTGTTGCACGCCCAGAGCCCGGCCTCGCTGGAACAGTACGTGCAGGAGGCGGGTCGCGGCGGCCGCGACGGCCGGCGCGCCAATGCCATCCTGCTCTTCGACGAATCCAACCGCGCCATGCACGAGCTCCTGCTCGCGCGCAGTCGCGTGCGCCCCGACCAGCTCTACCGCCTGGGCAGCGCCCTGTCGGCCTGGGCGGACGAAGGCCGCGCACCGTCGATGGAAGCACTGGCCCTCTCGGCCGACATGGGGCCCCGCATCGCGGCCGCGCTGTTGGCCACGCTGGAGGAGGCCGGCCTGGTGCGGCGACAGCGGGGCGTCGAAGAAATCGAGATCCTGTGTCCCCCGGACTCCATCGAGCAGGAGACGCGCACGCTGGCCTCGCAGTTCGAGCGGCTCAAGCGCGAGGACTCGCGCCGGCTCGACGCGGTGGCGGCCTACGCGGACGCGGGGCGCTGCCGGGCTCAGTTCCTCCAGGACTACTTCGGTGAGGACGAGGGCGAGCCCTGCGGGCTGTGCGACGCCTGCCTCCAGAAGTCCGAACGCCCCTCCAGCTTCTTCGCACCGATCTTCAACCCGAACCCTCCCAAGCGGAAGAAGACGCGGAGCGGCAAGGGCCGCGGGCGCGGACGTAGCCGCGGCGATGGCCAACGGGGAGAAGGCCAACGGGGAGAGAGCCGGCGCGGAGAAGGCCGGCGCGGCGGACGCCGCCGGCGAGGCGGCCGGGCCGCATCGGGTGAAGGCGCCGACGCAGCCAACGCGCAGACCCGTGAGGCCGGCGCCGACGGCGCGAGCGTCGACGGCGCGCGCCGCCGACGCGGGCGACGGGG
>JAFDET010000107.1 GCA_019310195.1 Deltaproteobacteria bacterium | reverse complement strand
GAGATCGCGCTCGGCCTGGCTCATGCCGACCCCTTGCGCTTGGCCGCCTCGACTTGCGCCCGGTCCGGGCGCTCGCGGTAGAACGGATCCAGGGGAAAGCAGCCGGAAACGATGCCGTTGCGCGGCGCCGTGGTGCAGTCGCTGAAGGTGCGGCAGATCAGACCGCGCTCGAGCGGGCGGCCCGCCAGCACGTCGGCGGGAAGCTGCGGATAGGAGAGGACCATGCGTCCGTAGCCCACCGCGTCGAACCAGCCCTCGCGTAGACAGGCTTGCGCCACGTGGGGCAGGAAGTCCTGGAGGTAGCTCCAGCCCGACGACACGATCACCGCCTCGGGCACCGCCGCCTTGAGGTCGCGCGCGGCGCCGAGCAGGCGCGCCACGCCGAGCAGCGGATCCTCCGGCGGGGGGTAGCCGTCGGAGGGCGGGAAGGCGGCGGGACGCTGCAGGTGCGGCGCGTAGTAGGGGCTCGACGCGGTGACGTTGATCCAGCCCACGCCGGCCTCCAGCAGCTCGCGCACCAGGGCGATGGGCTCCTCCAACGCCATGCGCGCCGGCTCTTCGGGATCGGCGCCGAAGGCGTGCGTGTACGGGGTCGCATGGCCCTCCGGCTCTCCTTGCGCCGTCCGCGGCACATCGTCGAAGACCGAGAGGCGCACGCCCAGCCGCAGGCCGGGGGCCGCTTTGCGAACGGCCTCCAGCAGCTCGCGCAGCAGGCGCGTGCGCGCGTGCAGCGACACGCCGCCGTAGCCGCCGTCCCGCGCGCGCGCCGCCAGGAACTCGTGCAGCAGGTAGCCGTGGCAGTGCTTCACGTCTACGAACGCGAAGCCCTCGGCTTCGGCCAGGCGCGCCGCGCGCGCAAACGCCTCCACCAGGCCGGGGAGCTCCGGGTCGCCCAGCAGCGACGCGTCGTCGGCGCCCACCCGCGCGTCCAGGATCGGGTGCCGGAAGGCGATGCGCGGCCGGCGCCGGCCCGGCTCGGGCATGGCCCAGCGCCCGCTGTGGGTGAGCTGCAACCCCACCAGCGGCTCCGGCCCACCCGCCTCCTGCGCGGCGTCGAGCAACGCCCGGCGCAGGCGACCCAGGGCGGGCGCGGTGCGCTCGTCGATCAGAAGCTGGTTGGGATTGGCGCGCCCATCGGGACGCACCGCCACGGCCTCGCCGCCCCAGACCCAGCCGGCGCCGCCGGCCCCGAAGCGACGCCAGCGCCGCTCCGTCAGCTCCGTGGGCTGGCCCTCGCGCGTGCCGTCCCAGCCCTCCATGGGCTGCACGACGAAGCGGTTGGGAACGCGCACGCCGTGGCCCAGGTCCAGGGGCTGCGCCAGCGGCGAGTCGGGCGCGGGCAGGACTGCGTCGTCGCAGGGAAGCGGCGCACCCAGCTCGGCCAGCCGCGCGCGCAGCCGCTCCGGCGTCTTCAGCGACGCGACCCGCGGGAAGCGCGCGCTCACCCGCGTCCCAGCTGCGAGAGCAGCGCTCGCAAGTAGGCGACGTCGGCGGCCAGCTTTTCTTCGAGGGGCCGCGGCTCCCAGGACACGAACTCGATGGTCATGGGTCCGTCGTAGCCCGCCTCGAAGACCGCCCCCAGCAGCGTCCGATAGTCGAGCACGCCGCCCTCCAGCGACCCGCCCGGGGCCAGCGGTCCGCCGGCCTGCGGATTGGGCTGGTAGTTCTTGAGGTGCAGGTAGCGCGCCAGCGGAACCAGGCGCCGCGCGTCGTCGGGCTGATCCGCCACCCGCTCCGCCGGCAGGAAGTCGAGGACCTGGTAGTTCAGCGCCAGCTCGTCCCGCGCCACCGCCTCGAAGAGCCGCTCGATGCGCTCGGCCGTGTCGGCGAAGGAGCCCACGTGGCGCTCCACGACGACGCCGATGCCGTGGTCGCGCGCGGCGTCGCAGGTCGCTTGCAGCAGCTTCACCTGCGCGGCGAAGCCCCGGTCGGCCGCCTCCAGGTCGACCTCGGCCCAGACCCGCAGCAGCGGCGCGCCCAGGGCCGCGGCCCGCAACACCTCGCGCTGCACCGCCACTTCGTCGCGCGCGTCCCCGTGCCCCAGGTAGGAGCCGTAGGCCAGCACCTCGAGGCCGGCATCGCGCACCGCGCGCCCGGCGTCGCGCACGGTTTCCAGGGGCGTGTCGTCTTCCAGGTGAGGCGCGCGGCCCGTCACCTCCAAACCGTCCAGCCCGCAATCGGCCGCCACCCGCGCGGCGTCGGCCAGGGGCCGATCCAGCGCCGAGATGGAGCAGAACCCGAGCTGCGTCATGCGATGCGTCCCAGGTCCTGGGCTCGAATCTCGTGCTCCAGGGGCTCGCCGCGCACCAGGCGCTCGATCTCGCCGATGGCCAGGTCGGCCATGCGCCGGGTCTCCGTACCCATGGCGCCGGCCACGTGGGGCGTGAGGAAGACGTTGGGAAGCTCGTAGAGGGGCGAGTCCTCCTCGAGCAACTCGGGCTCGGTGGTGTCGATCACCGCCTCGAGCCTTCCGGACACGAGCTCGCGCTCCAGGGCCTCGCCGTCCACCAGCGCTCCGCGCGCGGCGTTGATCAGCACGGCGCCGTCGCGCATCAGCGCCAGGCGCCGGTCGTCCAGCATGTGACGCGTCTCGGGCAAGGAGGGGGCGTGCAGGCTGACGATGTCCGAGCGGCGCAGCAGGTCGTCGAGCTCGACGGACTCCACACCGAGCGCGCGTGCGTCGGACTCGGACAGCGTGGGGTCGTGGAGCAGAACCTGGAAGTCGAAGAGGCGCAGCAGCTCCATCACCCGGCGCCCCACCCTCGATGCGCCCACGATGCCCACCACCTTGCCCAGGTTGCCCAGCCCGGGAAACTCGGCCGGCCAGAGTCGGAAGTTCCGTACCTGGGCGTAGCGCCGCTGCAGGCTGAAGACGCGCTTGCCCGCAAACAGGATGGCGGCCAGGGTGTACTCGGCCACCGGCAGCGCGTTGGCCGCCGCGGCGGAGCTGACGCGCACGCCGCGCTCGAAACAGGCCGGGGTCACCAGGTTCTTCACGGTGCCGGCGGCGTGCACCACGGCGCGCAGCCCGGGCGCGCGTTCCAGCACGGCCTCGTCCAGCAGAGGGCAGCCCCAGCCGCTCAGCAAGATGCTGCAGCGGCCCAGCAGGTCGACCGCGCGCGCGTCGTCGAGCCGCGCCAGGGGCTCGGGATCGGGCACCTCGCAGACCGCGCGCAGGCGCTCCAGATCCTCGGGCGCGATCATGCCCGCGGTCAGCACAGGAGCCATGGCCAGGACTACGACAGGGCGCTCACCCACCGGACATCTCTCCCTCGAGGTCGGGAGCCGCAGTGTAGCCGGATCAGATGAAGCGGGCGCCGCGCAGCGCGTCGAGCATCAGCTGCCTCACGCCCGCATCGAACAGGAACGAGACGTGGCCCCCCTGGTAGAAGCAGGCATTGGGGCGATCCCAGTGGACCCAGAGGTCGCGGGCGTGATCCGGCGGCGTGAGGCGGTCGACCAGGCCCGCATACAGGTGGCGCCCGGCGTGGGGAACCTTGGGCTGGAGCGCCAGCGGCGAGACCGGCCACATGACCCGCGCGATCCGCTCGAGGCTGAAGCCGGCCGCCTCGGTGAACTTCTGGAGCGGACCCGGCACGTGGGCGCCCATCAGGCGGGCCACGTCGATGGCCGGGATGCCGGCAACGACGTACTCGAGGCCTTCCTCCAGGGACGCGAGCAGCGCCGCGGTGTAGCCGCCCAGCGATACGCCGTGAATCCCGATGGCCGGCGCGCCGCGCTCTCGCAGCCAGGCGATCAGGCGGCGCAGGTCCCACACGGCCTGGGCCTGGGCATGGAGCGTGTCGAGGAAGTCGCCGGTGAAGAAGCCGTCGCCCCCGCGGCGCCCCTCGCAGCGCGGGCCGTGCAGCGGAAGCACGGGGACGGCCACGTTCAGGCCCAGGGTGCGGTAGAGCCAGCGCACGCGGAACGCGGCGAAGTCCATGATCGGCGAGCCCATGCGGTAGCCCGGAACGCACATCACCCACGGCCGCTCTTCGCCCCGGTGGCGCAGCAGCCAGGCGTGGGCCGTGCGGTTCGGCACCTGGGCCTGCCAGCGCTCGGCCCCGGGCTCGCCGGCGTGAGGCTCGTAGCCGCTCTCGAAACGGAGGTGGCGATACGAGATGTCGGCGTGTCGCGTGCGGTCCAGCACCACCCGCTCGGGCGCGCTCGGGATGAGGTGGTAGCTCTCGGGGTCGGCGTAGTAGCCGCCCTCTTCCAGGAACGCGATCGCCTGGTCCTGCTCGGCGGAGGCCCGCGCCAGCTGCGAAGCCGGGAGCACGCGCGCAGAGGCGATCTCGGTGGCAAAGGCGATCTCGTCCAGCAGGATCTTCGCCCGGGTGCTCCAGGCGTCGTGGACCTCGGGCACCTCCGGGTCGTCCAGCGCGGTGTCATGGAAGGCGAGCCGGGCGCCCATCACCACCGGCGCCACGCCGACACGCAGAGCACCGCGCGCCCAGTCCATCCACGTCGATTGTTGCACCACGGGCTCCCGGCCTCCCGCTACGGTCCCCGACGGTACCACGGGGAGGGACGCAGCAAGGAGACCATGCGCCCGGAGGGCCCAGAGGAGCCCGGGCCGGGCCTAGGCGGCAATGCGTCTCGTCACCGCCACGGTGCGTTCCACCAGACCGTCGAGATCGAGCTCCCCGACACCCGCCAGGGTGACCGCAATGCGTCCCTGCCACGGCAGAGTCCACGCCTCTGGGATCGGCTTGCCCTGAAGCCCCCAGAGCCCGCCCACCGTGGCGCCGTTGCAGTCCGTATCCAGACCGGCGGCGACGACGTCGCCGATCGCAGCGCCGAAGTCGTCGGCGTGAGCGAGCAGCGCCCAGACGACCAGTGCCAGATTGTTGATCGTGTGCACGGGCGGCAGGCCGGTGTAGCGCTCGCGAATCGTCGCGTCGCCGTTGTCGCTCTCGGCCTGCTCGCGACCCAGCCGTACCGCCTCGGCGCAATCGGAGTCGAGCGGGATCTCGGCGAGCGCCGTCTCGACGGCGACTTCAAGGGAAGCCGACTCGGGAATCGCGGCCCCGAGCGCAGCCACGAATGCCGCACCGTAGACGCCCTCCTCGCGATGCGAGAGCGCGGCATCGCGGCGGGCCAGATCGGCCGCCTGCGCGGGGCGGCCGGGACACACCCAGCCGTAGAGATCGGCTCGGATCTGGGCGCCGATCCAGTCGTTCCACTCGTTGTCGGAGCACTCGGACAGGTCGAAGCCGGGCTCTGCGCCGAAGGCGAAGAAGTCGTTGGCCTTGGCGAGCAGGATCTTGAAGGCGGCCCGCTCGGCAGTGAACGTCCAGGCCACCGGCAGGCAACGCAGCCAGGCCCGGGCCACGTTCGCCGTATCCAGGTTCAGGCCGTGGTCCTCCATGAGCTGGAGTGCCAGCACGGTGTAGTTGATGTCGTCGTCGGGCTCGCTGCGCACCATGTGCCCCTTGCACGAGCCGCGAAAGAGCTTGCTCGGCAGCGTCCCCTCGATGGCCGGAACGTAGTCGCGCAGAGGAAGAGCGCCGGCGCCCTCCAGGTACTCACGCATGGCGGCGTGACCCTGGTGCATGAACAGCTCGACCGGCTTGCCGAGCTGGCAGCCCGAGATGCGCCCCTGCCAGGCGAACCGGAGGCGCCGGGAGAGTCCTGATTCACTGGACACGAAGTACCTCCCAACGGTCCGGACGCTCAGCCGCTGTCGTCGAGGACGGCGCTAGGCCCAGAAACCATCCACCGCGTAGAGATCCCATACGTACTCCCAAATTTCAGTCGCGCGACCGTCCCGCAGCTGGATCTTCAGGCAGGTCGGGTTGTCCAGCTTGCGCCCTTGACGACGGCCACGTCCCCGAAAGAATGCCACCGCGCAGCGGTCGTTGGCCAGGACCTCCTCCAGATCCAGCTCGAACGTCCCTTCCGTCAGCTCGGAAACCCGAGCCAGGAACGCGAAGATCCCGGCGTGGCCCGAGTGTGAGCCCGCGAGCTGACCGCTCCGTCCGGGGAAGTGCCAGACCGCCGACTCCGAGATGGCGTTCCGAATCGAGTCGATGTCGCGGGCGTGAAACGCCGCGAAGAGCTCTCGGATGCGGGTTGCGTTCGGATGCTCGCTCACGTCGTTCGGCTCCTCAGACAGCGGTCGGCAGGAGAAGGCTCCGGCACCAGTCGAACAGCCGGGGCTCCTCCCGCGCGAAGGACCAGTACGCTCCCAGCCAGCGCCGCGCCGGCGCGTAGAGATCCATCAGATGATGATCCCGGAGCCACTCCCCGGCCGCACGGCGATCCGATGCCGTTGCCGAGGGTGTGATCGGGGAGTCGAGGTAGGCCGCAGCCGCCAATGGGTCGAGCCGCCGGTCACCCACGATGCAGGCCGTCCCGAAGTCGAGCACGGCGGTGATGGAGCCGCCTTCGGCGAGCATGTTCCCCGGGAAGGCATCCAGGTGAACCAGCGCCAGGATCGAGGGCGCTGGAAGCGCCGCCGCCAGTTCGTCTGCATCCACGGCGGCGAAGTCCGGCCCGGCGGCTGCCAGGCTCTTGCGGGCACGCTCTCGAAGGTACTCGCGGAACGTCGCGGTTCGGATCGGGTCGCGATTACAGAGGTCACCGTACCAGGGACGCTCGAGTTGCAAGTCTCCGATTCGAGCCGCCGCATCGAGGTACGCGCGGATCAGGCCGGCTCTCTGGTCGGCGGAGGCCTCCCCGAGGACTTCCGAGAGTGCCCGACCGGGCAGGCGCGTTTCGATGCTGACCAGACGATCCTCGACGGCTGCGATTTCCAGGACGCGGGGGATGGCGAAGGGGACCGCACCGGCGCTGCCGGCCAGCTCGGACAGCAAGGAGGCCCGATCTGTGACGTCATCCTCGGCAACGCCGAGGCCATGGACGCGCGCCACGCGACGCCCGTCAAGCGCGTAGGTCTGCGCCTCTGCTCCGCTACCGAGGAACGCTCCCTCGGGAATGCCCAGCGCTTTCAGGACTCGAGTCGGAACTGCGTTGCGCGTCACTGTTCTACCGTCCGCAAAGGTGGTCGTTCTGCGAAAGAGCGGGCATCAGCGCAGGAAGTCGCGAACATCCCGGTTCACGGTTTCGTTGACGGCGTGCTCGCCGTCGTGCGGCTTGAAGGTCACCGCGAAGCCCTCCTCTTCCAGCAGTTCCCGCATCGATTCGGCGGCATGGAAGCCCACGAGCTCGTCGCCGCGGCCGTGGGAGACCAGGATCGCGGGCCGTTCGAGCCGCGGCTTCGTGATGTTGGGAACGGAGTCAAGCAAGACGTAGGCGGACACGGAAACCACGCGGTCTACGGGAGGCTCGACCACCATGGCGACGTCCAACGCCAACATCGCGCCCTGGGAGTGTCCCGCCAGGGCGACGCTGTCCGGCTCGTAGCGATCCCGAATCCGCGCAATCAGCGCGACGACGGCCTCACGAGCCCGCGGCAGCTGCTGCGATAGCTCGGGCCACGCCTTTGCGCTGGGATCAACCGGATACGGCTTGGGCCAGTCCTCGTCCAGGAACTCCCACCACATGCCGCCCTGGCCCGCGGGATGAGGTAGGACCGCAGTCGGGAGGATGACCCGCGTGTCGTCGTCGAGAACCGCTTTCGCGAGGCCGGAGTAGTGAGCCCCGTTGCGGCCGTAGCCATGCAGGAAGACGACCGCCATGCCGCCCGTCTGCTCCTCCGGCATCGTCGTCACGACCTCGTACTCGAGAGCCCCCCAGTCGGCGGCGAGCACCTGCTCCAGGGTCACGGTTCCCGAGCCCCGGTCGCCGTAGCAGGAGACGAGACCGACCAGTGCGATCAAGGCGAGCCGCCTCATGGGTTCGACTCCGGGTTGTGGGCCACCTCGATCTTTATGCCGTCTGGATCGGCGGAGAACGCCGCGTAGTAGCCCGGCGAGCAGCTGCGCGGAGACGCCTGGATCGCGCGCCCGAGCGCACCACGGTCCGGGATCTCTCCGAGTGCG
Source organism: Deltaproteobacteria bacterium (assembly GCA_019310195.1). Classification (GTDB taxonomy): domain Bacteria; phylum Myxococcota_A; class UBA9160; order UBA9160; family JAFDET01; genus JAFDET01. The sequence goes on along the minus strand of JAFDET010000107.1, from coordinate 2,345 downwards.
ACCGTCACCTGCAGACGCTCATTGGGCGGCACACCATTGGAGCTAGTCCCGTTCGCCAAAGGGAACGCCCCCGGGTTCCTGGGGAAGCGAGTCGTCGATCTCCACCCAGGGCACCTTGGAGCCGACCATGAAGTGCAGCTCGGCTTTCTTCAAGGGGTCGGTGTCGAGGGTGCCGAGTCGGAAGCCGAGAACGGCGGCCGCAGCATCGTTGCGCTTGTAGATCGGAGAGCCGCAGCAAGCAGCGAAGAAGCGATGCACACCGGGGCTCGATTCCCAGCTGGAGAGGAGCTCCTCTCCAGCGAGGAGAGAGAGGTCGGAAGCGTTCACCCCGGCTGTGGTTCCAAAGCTCGAGCCCGAGTGCTTCCGGCATCTCCAGCAGTGGCAGCAGGTCACCGGTCCGAGCAGTTCTCCCCGGATCTCATAGCGGACTCGCCCGCACGCGCAGGAGCCCTTCAGCATTCGAACTCCTCCTCGGTGCCGCCTGACGAATGGGCGTCAGGCGGCGTGGAATGGCGCTCCCCGCAGCCCGTACTCCCCTGGCGCGACCAGGGCCTAGTCGCCGAGGACGTCCAGGACCGTAATCTCGGGCCGTCCCGCCATCAGGGAGAAGAACTTGGGACCGGCCTCCTTCATGTGGGGAGCGGCCCCGTGCTCGGCCATCGCCTCGTTGCTGTCGTACAGCTCGATGAAGAGATAGTCGCCGTCGGCCGACCTGCACAGCTTGTACAGCTTGTTCCCGGGCTCATTGGCCTCGACCTGTCGGGCCAGCTCGAGTGCGACCTTCTCGAACTCCGCTTCCTTGCCTTCCTGGACCTTTGCCTTCGCAATGATGGCTTTCATGAGGGCTCCTCTCTCGACGCATATTGACGCGCGCGCACTTCACCACGAGCCGAGGTCGAGTCCAGAAGGCTACCAGACTTCGATTCAGGCGCGCTGCGCCACGTACGCCATGACACCTTGTCGGGCTGCAGGGGCACTCGGCTAGCACCCCAGATGTTGCTCAATCGCCCAGAGGACTTCCTGCTGGCCCGCTTCTTCGGAGACGTCGAACGGGATGAAGCCGCGACTGGAGAGGCGGACGTCCGCAACGATCGTGCCGTCAGAGTGGTAGTGAAAGTGAAGAAAGGGACTCGACCCACGTTGGAACGTGCCGGGTCGCCCCTCACGCAGCTCGCTGAGCGCGCGAAGTTCGTCCAGGAGACTAGCGAGCCGTTGGAGCCCAGCCTTGCGACGAAGCCTCGGAGATGTTTCGAACTCGGCCACGCTGCGACTCCGCCAGGTGCGATCGGCTGATCCGAGCTGGCAACTTCCCTGCTGTCTGACGGATCGGGCGCTCAGCTACGCGGCGCAGGCCGACGACGATTGCTGAGGCACCCGATTCCAATGCCAGACTCTATCAAAGGACGATTCGAACGCGCTGTGCCACACCAGCCGCAGCGCCTTGTCGGGCGGCAGCCCGCATCCCGCCGGCCCCCTGAGTTGCCACCCAAGGCGACCGCGATCTCCTCCCGACTCAGACCGGAATGTCGAACTCCAGATGGATGTCTTTGGGCTCGAGCTCGAACAGGGTGGCGTCGACACCGTCCGTCACGCGGCACCCGCGGCGGAGATAGAAGCGCACCGTGTTCTCGGATGGCGTGGAAGAGATGTACAGCCGACGGGCACCGAGCTCTCTGGCCCTTGCCACCGCCTTCCCGAAAAGCGTGCACCCCAGGCCCGCTTGGCGGTGTCGTCGGCTTACATGAAGGAACTTGAGTTGGAGCTGGTCGCTCTCTCGCCCGATGAAGCAGCTCTCGAGCACCGACGCGCCGATCAGCGTCTCGCCCTCGAACGCTCCGTGGAACGTGCCGGCGCGATCGAAGCAATCGAGCAGAATCGGGCCATAGCGTTCTGGCTCGCCCGGTGGCCAGCCCTGCACGTCGCAGTGTTCAGGCTTGAGAACCAGCTCACCACCCTCGTGGTAGTAGACGTTGTCGATCACCTCCGCGCGGTCTATCGACCAGACGTCGCAGATCTCCTGGCGCTCGAGCTGCCTGATCTTCGCCTCGAGTCCTCGTCGGCTCTCGCAGGATGTTTCCAGACCGCCCAACGGGGTGGGCGCTCAACTGCGGCCAACAGCGCCTCCGAAGGGCGCTCGAACACCCACGGTTGATTCCCCGAGACTACCGAAGGTCGGTAGAACCGCGCTGTTGGACGTCCGCTGCAGCGCCGCGTCAGGCGGCTGGACTTCCAGCGGGAGGATCTGAACAGAGTCTGAGGAAAACCTCTCACTCGACGAAACCGCGGAACGACTCGATGAACACCGGCGCCGTTCGCCATGAACTGGGAACGCCCGGGAAGGCCAA